>DASUNJ010000590.1:0-7332 GCA_036277235.1 Thermoanaerobaculia bacterium
TCGCGCAGCACGTCGACCAGCGCCTGATCGCTCCCCGTGGCCTCGCGCAGCAGGCCGCGCAGCATGTGGAGCACGAGCGCTCCCTTGCTGTAGACGAGCGACGAGTAGGCCGACGGCACCTCGCCCGTGCTCGCCCGCCAGCCGTGGCCGATGGGTCCGATGCGGTTGCCCCAGGCGCGGTTCGCGAGGTTGATGTCGGCGCGGGCGAACTTGCTGAAGCCGCTCTTGATCGAGCCGTTCATCTCGTCGTGATAGGAGCGCAGCATCTCCTGGAAGAGCTTCGGACCGTCCGGCACCGTGTCGGCCACGAGCATCATGGCCGTGTACTCGGCGAACGCCTCCCCCAGCCAGGCGTCGCGGTAGGTCGCGGCGCCCAGCCGGTGCCCCCACCACTGGTGCGCGGCCTCATGGCCGCGGAACAGCTCGGCGATGCCCGGCCCGAGCAGGTCGAACGTCTGCTCGCCGAGATGGATGAAACCGTCGAAAGCCTGGCCGTGCCGGGCCGCGATGCTGGTCACGTAGATCGGCTCCGGCGGCAGCGGCGACTCAAGCAGCTCCTGGAAGTACGCGAAGCTCTCGGCCATGTCCCGCCCCACGTCCGCGAACCGCGCGCGGCGACTCACCTCGATCCTGGAGCCGAAGCAGACGACCTCGGGCACGCCGTCGATCTTGACCTTCTCCTCATGGAACTTCTCCGCGAACGAGAAGGTGACCATCTTGACCGGATGGTCGATCACCCATACGCCATGACTCTTTCCGTCTGGGGGTTCGGGGGTCTCCTCGCGGCGGCCCATGGCGCGGATCTCGTGCTTCTTGCGCGCCGTCAGGTCGAGCCGCGCCGTGTGCGGATCGGTGAGGAAGGTCTCGTCCCCCTCCCCTTCCGGGTACCAGACCCGGCTGTGGACGTAGTTGGTCAGCTCGATCTCGTAGTCGAAGTCGAGCCGCCGCGGCTCCCCCGGCACGATGGGCCGGTTCAGCAGCACGACCAGGGAGTCGTCGTAGACCCGGTTGTCGATGATCCCCCGCCGGCCGCCGATGTGGTCGCGGACGAACGGCGCGGTCTGCCCGTCCTCGGTCACCGCCATCAGCTTCGCGAACGGATGCAGGTAGAGCTGCACGGCCTGCGCGCCCGCCTGGCTGCTGTTGAACCGGATTCCGACGTGAAAGCGTCCCTTGAACAGGTCCTCGTCCCGGCCGGGCTCGGTCAGGTCGGCGGTGATGTCGGCGTGCTCGACGTCGACCGCGGGCCGGCGGTCCGGCCTGCCGCTGTCGAGGCTCAGCCAGGTCTCCGGGTAGGAGTAGGCGGCGTTGAACGCCTCCAGCCGGATCTCCTCCAGCCGTTGCGCGTCGTACTCGAACGTCAGCCAGCCGAAGCCCTGGGTCTTCACGTCCACCCGCAGGAAGCGGTCGCCAGGAATCTTCCGGGCGGCGAGGACGCGCGAGTCCACGTCGAACAGCCGCTGGGTGAGCCAGTGCTCGTGGCGCTCCCGGGCCAGCTTGTGATCCTTGAAGGGCCCGCCCGCCGTGGCCTGGATCGGCAGCTCGCCTCCCGTGCGGAGCACCAGAGCCGTGATCGCCTCGTCGATCTCCTGAAGCTCCGGCTTCTGGGTGAAGCGCCGGAGCTGCGCCAGCTCGGCCGGATCGGGCACGGCCATCCGGAAGCGGCCCTTCCCTTCGAAGACCAGGCCCGTCCCAGTCGTCCCCTCAAAAGGCTGGGCGACCCAGATCTTCCCGGAATCCAGGCTCCAGGAAGCGCCCTCCATCTCCCACTTCTGGCCGCTGGCGGTCTGGGGGGAAGCCTGGTACTGCCAGCGCTGGAGGTCGAGGTACTCCTGAGGCGGGGGCGGAGGGTCCTTGGCGAGGACCGGGACGGCAAAGAGGAGGAAGAGGAGCGCAGTACTTCTTTTCATTACAGTGAAGCCCGAATCGTCCAGAGGTCAGGGAACAGGGGCTTGGACAGGGTCGTCTCCAGGTACTTGGCGCCGGGCGAGCCGCCCGTGCCCATCTTGACGCCGATGGTGCGCTGGACCATCTTGACGTGGCGGTACCGCCACTCCTGGAGCCCCTCGTCGAGATCGACGAGCCGCTCGCAGACGTCGCGGTCCAGGGGATGGTTGCGGTAGATGTCGATGAGGACCTTCTGCACCCGCTCGTCCTCCGGGGGCGGCCCGACCGGGTCGCGGGAGAGCACGTCGTCCGGAATGGGATGGCTGTTGCTGAGGAAGCGCAGGAACGAGTCGTAGACGCTCGGCTTCTTCTGGAGGTCTTCGAGCCGGCGGCGCGCCTCGCTGTCCTCGGGGATGTGGAAGAAAGCGCCCGGGCGGCGATGCCCGAGGATGGTCTCGATCTCGCGGAACTGGGTCGACTGGAAGCCGCTCGCGGTGTCGAGCCGGTGCCGGAAGCTGGAGAAGGACACCGGCGTCATGGTCTCCAGGATGTCCACCTGGGAGACGAGCGTCTTCAGGATGGTCAGGATTCGATGCAGCGTGGCGAGCGCCAGCGGCCGGTTGTTGTCCTCGAAGGCCTTCTGAAGCAGCGCGCATTCGTGGATGACCTGCTTGAACCAGAGCTCGTAGACCTGGTGGATGACGATGAACAGCGTCTCGTCATGCTCCTGCGGGTCCGAGGCCGGCGTCTGGAGGTTGAGGAGCTCGTCGATGCGCAGATAGCTGTTATAGGTCCGGACCAAGGGTTTCCTCCCTGGCTGAGGCTAGTGAAACGGCGAGGCGGGGTCAACTGGGAGCACTGCACGCCGCTCGCGCACCGGTGCACGCCGCTCAAGCACCGGTGCATGACGCCCGCGCACCGGTGCACGGCGGCCGTGCCACCCTCCTCCAGCCGCGGGATTCAATCCCCGGCGGTCAGGTCCTGTTCGAGGATTTCCGCGATCCGCTCCCCCGCCCGACCGTCGCCGTACGGGTTCGGCGCGGGAAGCGGCCCGGTGTACGGGTCTTCTTGCCATGCTTCGGCGAGCGCCCGCGCCACCCTCTTCCGGTTCCGGCCGACGAGCCGGTTCTTTCCGATTTCCAGCGCTTCGGGCCGTTCCGTGGTCTCGCGCGCCACGAGCACGATCTTGCCGAGGGACGGCCCCTCCTCCTGGATGCCGCCGGAGTCGCTGAGCACGATCCGGCATCCGGCGAGAGCGCGGGCGAACTCGGCGTAGCCCATGGGCGGGACGAGGCGGACCCGGTCCACGCCCGCGAGCAGCTCCTCCGCCACCCGCGTCACGTTCGGATTGGGGTGGACCGGCCAGAGCGCCGTGGCCTCCGGCGTGCTCTCCAGGAAATCGCGGATCGCGCCGACCAGGGCGCGCAGCGGCTCGCCGAAGGATTCCCGCCGGTGCAGGGTCACCAGCAAGCCCGACTCCTGCGGCTCTGTCCCCCTCTCCAGGATCCAGAGCAGCGAATCGACCGTTGTGTTGCCCGTGACGTGGACGGCGGCCGGATCGATCTTCTCCGCCAGCAGATGCTGCCGGGAAGTCTCGGTGGGCGCGAAGCACCAGCGGCAGAGCCTGTCCACGAGCTGCCGGTTGGCCTCCTCCGGGAACGGATTGCGGTGATCGAACGTGCGCAGCCCCGCCTCGACGTGCCCCACCGGGATGTCCAGGTGATACGCGCAGAGCGCCGAGGCGAGCGTGGTCGTGGTATCCCCCTGCACCAGCAGCGCCGCGGGCCGGAGTTGCTCCAACAAGGGAGCCAGCCGCTCCAGCACCCGGGCGGCGATCTGGTTGAGCGTCTGCCCCGCGGTCATCACGGACAGCTCGTGGTCCGGGGTCAGCTCGAGAGGTCCGAAGGCGGTTTCCAGGAGCTCGCGGTGCTGGCCGGTCGAAATGAGAACCGGCTCCAGCCCCGAGGACTTCAGCGCCCGGAAGACCGGCGCCATCTTCACCGCTTCGGGCCGGGTGCCGACGATGAGGGCCACGGGCTTGGCTGGCATGGCTGGCAACGGTAGCACAGCGGATGGGCAGTCGAGATCCGTTACGATGCACGCCTTATGCAACCCGGACGCGACCGCCAGCTCCTCACCGCCGCCATCCTGCTGGGCATGTTCCTGGCCGCCCTGGAGGCGACAGCGGTGGCCGCCGCCGTGCCCACCGCCGTGGGCGAGATGGGCGGCGTTGCCCGCTACAGTTGGGTGTTCTCCGCCTACCTCCTATCCTCGACCACAACCGTGCCGCTCTACGGCAAGCTCGCCGACCTCTTCGGCCGGCGGCGGATCTACCACGTGGCCGTGGCGATCTTCCTGATCGGCTCGGCGCTCTCGGGCGTGTCCCAGTCCCTGGAGCAGCTCATCCTCTTCCGGTTCATCCAGGGCGTGGGCGCGGGCGGAGTCATGCCGGTGGCGATCACGGTCACCGGCGACATCTACTCCCTGGAGGAGAGGGCGAAGATGCAGGGGCTCTTCTCCGCCGTATGGGCCGTCGCCAGCCTGGTCGGCCCCCTGCTCGGCGGCTGGATCACCGACGCGTTCTCCTGGCGCTGGATCTTCTACCTGAACGTGCCGTTCGGCATCGTCTCGGCGGTCATGGTGCAGCGATACCTGCGCGAGGAGCCGCAGCGCCGCGAGCACAAGCTGGACATCCTGGGTACGGTCACCCTGACCGCGGGCATCACCCTGCTCCTGCTCGGGCTCATCGAGGGGCCGAGCGCCTGGGGCTGGGAGGATCCGCGCACGCTCGGGGTCTTCGCGGGAGCGGTGGTGTCGCTCGCAATCTTTTTCTGGCAGGAGATGCGCGCGCCCGAGCCGATGCTCCCCCTTTCCCTGTTCCGCGACCGCCTGATCGCCGTGTCGAGCGTAGGCAACGTCATCCTGGGCGCGCTGCTCTTCTCCATCACCGCCTACGTGCCGGTCTTCGCGCAGGGGGTGCTCGGCGGCACGGCCATGGACGCGGGCACGGTGCTCACTCCGATCCTGATCGGCTGGCCCATTGCCAGCACGGTGGTCGGAAAATACATGATGCGGTTTGGCTACCGTTCGTTCGCAATCGCGGGGAGCCTGATGCTGCTCACGGGGGGCGTGATGCTGGCGCTCGTCGACGCGGACACCAGCCGCCTGGAGATCATGGCGAGCATGCTGATCATCGGGATGGGGCTGGGCTTCAACTCGATGCCCTACTTGCTGGCGGTGCAGAACGCGGTGCCCTGGAACCTGCGCGGAGTGGCGACGAGCTCGGTGCAGTTCTTCCGCTCGATCGGAGGGGCGATCGTCGTCGCCGCGCTCGGAGCGCTTTTCGGCGTGCGCCTGGCGCAGGAGGGCGCCGGGATCGATCCCAACACGGCGCTCGATCCGGCCTTGCGCGCCCAGGCGGCGCCCGAGACGCTGGCCACTCTGAGCACCGCCCTGCTTCACGCGCTGCAGTCGGTTTACCTGGTGCTGGCGGTGATCTGCGCGGTCAGCATCGCCGTTGCCCTGCTCTTCCCGCGGGGGTCCGCGGCCTCGTTCACCCACGCCGAGCGGGACAACGGCGGTTCCTGAGACTGCCCCTTAATCCTTGCGGCTTTCCGGGAGGCGGCGGAGAGACTCAAGGCCGGAGAGGCGTCTTCTACTCCCTGGACGGTTACCAACAACCTCAGCCGTCGGGGCCACGATCCTGACTAAAGCACTATATACGTCTCGGACCGAGGGAGGGCTCCACCCAAACATCGGCGGGCGAGTCGAGAGGGAATCGCCACACGTATGGGAGACTCGTCTTGGCTGTGATCTGATTTCCTTCTAACCCTACCTCTACAAAGGGATTCGAGTTCTCAAAGAAAGCGATCCACTGCAGCCTATTCTGACTCGCCTCCGCCACGGCCACGAACCCATCCGCACCCATGCCACCTTCTCCGCCACAAACACGAATGTTACCCGTGCTATCCAATACCTCGGTCAGCGAGCCCAACGTCGTCCACTCAAGGCCTTCACGGCTCAACGTCTCGATATCGGTCCATTCTCCAGGAATCAGTCTAACTCTAGCACCACCACCTGGAAGGGCGATCACCTCGATGTCCATCCACCATACTTCTCCTGTCGCAAACAAGATACCGTTGATGATTGGGCACCTCATGGCACCCCATTCTTGTTGCAGCACGAGGCGCAACTCACTGCCCTGCACCACGCCTCCTCGGCTGCGCGTTAGCAGGGGGCTTGGGCTCAGCAATGGCGGGCTGAGCCGAGAGCCCCTTGTTCGGTACCACCGCCCCAGCATCTACGTTTCGCGAGTCGGAGAACCTTGCTTGGAAAGCTTCTTCCCAGGTTCTTGTGGTGCCCGGGACCAAATCGCCTGGCTGAACGACTTGGACCGGTATCTCGGGGAGCTGTGCATTCTGAGCTGCCATCAGACGCCTGTTATCGTATGTCACCCACTGGCCATCTCGCTCCATCACGCGGATGGGACCGGACCTCGACCAGTTCCACTCCCCTGCGGCCATATCTGCAGTGTACTGGCGCACGTTCTGATTGACCGTCCTTTGCGAGAAGTTGATCTCGGCTGGTCTTAGGGAGGCTGGGGCAGGCCTTGGATTCACGATACCAAACTTGCCAGCACCAAACTCTGCTGCACCTGGACCGAAGAGGAGCAAGGCATCGAATTCCGCTTCCCCCCAGGCCCGGGCATGCACGTCCGCTGGTGTGTCCACCCACTGGTCCAGGGCTTCGGAGAGATCTCCGGGAAGGTCGCTGAAGAAGTCGCCAATCTGGCCAGCGCATTGCTTGGGGAAGCTGATGCAATCCATGCCCCAGAGACCCGCCTCAGAGAAGCCCAGCAAGAGTCCGAACGTAGCCTGTGGCAATTGAGCGAGGTCGTTGGGGAGATTGAGCAGCCGCTGATTGGCTCCCTCTAGCTCGTGGTACCCGAAGCTCAGGCTTCGCTTCACTGCCGCCGCAGCGTACTCGGCTTGGGCCTTTGCTGCCTCGTTACAGATCGCCGCCGCCTCGGCCGACAGCATGAATCCGCAGTCTTCGCGCCCCTGCAACCCAAGTGGATCGGTGCCCATGTTAGGCTGGTGGCCAACAAAGGCGTAGAGGTTGGAGCTGTCGACATCGAGCAGAGGATCTTCGGAGAGCCAACTGGCGTTCCGACTGTCGTACCAGCGAGCTCGTGCATAGGCGACGCCGGTGACGGGATCGGTCCAAAGGCCCTGGAAGAGCGAGGTCTGGCCGCCGGGGAAGCGGCCGCTGAGGTCGTCCTTGGCGGCCTCCCAGCTTTCGAAGCGGGTGGCAATCTTCTTGTCGAAGATGACGGCAGGTATGGGGCCTGTAGCCGGGGCCTCAGGGACTCGCCATTCCAAGCTCTCCGTCCGTCCAAAGCGGCGGCCGAGGTTGTCTGTGAGGCCCGAGGACAGGCGAACGCGG
>DASUNJ010000591.1:0-2080 GCA_036277235.1 Thermoanaerobaculia bacterium
GGATCGCCCTGGAGCATCTGGACCAGAATGCCCTCGGTGACCACGAGGATCCGGGTCGCGGGTCCCGCCCTGCGGTCGAACCGGACCTGGTAACCCACCTCCTCGCCGAGCTGCCAGCCGCCTTCCTCCGCCATGCGGCGCGCCGCGGCCCGGGCGGCGATCCTCCGGGGCTCGAGCATGACGATCCTGCCGTCGATCGCATCCAGAAGCGCCGGGGGCACGCGCGTGGTCTTGCCGGCCCCGGTGGGTGCGATCAGGACGGCCGCGCTCCTCTCGCGGAGAGCGGCGAGGAGCCCTGGGATGACTTCGTCGACGGGGAGAGGGAGCCTCAATCGAGCGGATTATTCCATGCCGGCCAGGTGATAGCGGGCAGAGCGGCGCACCCCTGTGCGGAGCACCTGTCCCCTCTCGGCCAGGGAGCGGAGCACGATGCGCAGGCGAGAGGCGGGCGCGCCGGTCTCCCGGACCAGGTCGGTCATCTCGGCCGAGCCGCCGAGCCGCTGCAGGACCTCCAGCACCTGGGAGGCGGAGCTCGCTAGGCTCTCCGCGCCTTTCGCGCCGCGCTCCGCCCGCTCTTTGAGGAGGTCGGCCAGGACCCCGCCGCGGAGGAACGCGATCATCCGGTCGCCATCGATGCCCAGCTCCAGGAGCGGGCCGGCCTCGATGACCTCTCCTGTTCCAGCGAGGAAGTTGAGCCGCCGGAGCTGGCTCACGAGGTCGCGGATGCGGCGCCGGTCTCCGAGCAACGGGCGGAGCTCGCGGGCGAGGGTGTCCAGCCGCACCTGGGGGGGGAGGGCCTCGGGCAGCCTCTCGCCGGTCTGGCGCCGGGGCAGCACGAGTCGGACCCAGAGGACGACCAGCAGGGCGCAGGCATCGGCCTTCAGGCCGAGGTTGGACGCGGCTTCGAAGGCGGGATCGCCGGCCACCTCCGGCGCGAGGCGGATGCCCACGTGGCCGGAATAGGTGCTCGTCGCGAGCACCAGCCCGACGCTCCGGAGCCGGCGCTCGACTTCGCGGCGGACCTCGGGAAGCTCGAGCTCGGGCACGTCCATCAGGGGGAGGGCCCCCGCACGCAGCAATCGGGCGCAGATGCGGATCGCCTGATTCATCCGTTCAGCCTCCGCCGCGGGGCCGGGTGGCTCTGCAGGGCGTGAGTCTCGGCCATCTGGACGACGGCCTTGGTGGTGAGGAGCGGGGGGGAGGCGACGATGGGGACGAGCGCCTCGCGTCCGGCGGTGGCAAGCTCCTCCAGGCTGCGGCTCAGGAGGGCATGGACGATCTCCTCCAGCGTCAGTCCGTCGGGGATCGGCGGGTTTTGCACTCGCTGAGCGAGCACGGCGCGGCGGAGGGCGTCGTGAATCCTCCTGCCGGCTTCGGTCAACCGGTGGAAGCCGTATACGTCGACCTCCAGCCATCCGCTGCGCCGGAGTGCCCGGAGGGTCTGGCTCCGGGCCGGCTCAGCCAGCCAGGCGAGGGTCTGTTCGAGGTCGATTTCCGTGAAGGCGGTGCGGCCGCTGGCGAGCAGCGCCTCGACGGCCGCCGCCCTCACCAGGATCATGGGATCGGGTGTCTCTTTCGCGTCGCTCATCTCCGCGACAACTATATCGGAGATGCGCGTCGCCTTGGGGCGCAGAAATGAGAAAAGAAATCACTTCACGGCTTCGCCCCTCGCGCTCCCCTGGGCAGGCTGTCCGGAAAGAGAGCTCGGAGCGTTCAGATTCGCCCCTTCGTCCACTCCGACGCCGAGCCGGTCGACCAGCTCGCCGCCGAGCCAGCCGGTGACCAGCGCCAGGAGGACAGCCACCGCCGAGAGGCCGACCTCGAGGCCGCTGGGAGCGGAGGGCAGATCGCGCCGCGAGAACCAGGACAGGACGAAGAGCAGCAGGACCACCACGTTGCCGCCGCCATGGAGGAGGCCGATCCGCTTCGCACGGGTGCCGCCGGGGATCGCCAGCCAGTCGATGAGCCCGAACGGCGCCGCGATCAACCCCGAGATGATCCCCGCCGCGATCATGTAAGAGGACACGAGCGCCCAGTGGTCGCCATCGGTGGCGAGGTGCAGGATGTCGAAGAACAGGGA
>DASUNJ010000592.1:0-17151 GCA_036277235.1 Thermoanaerobaculia bacterium
CGACCGCATCCTTCGGCTTCTCCGCAGCGGACCGCTCGAGCTCCCGTACGGCTCGGTCGACGGAGGACTCGTCCCCGCAGGCCAGGAGCGCAAGGATGGAGGGCCCGCTGTCGCGGTCGGAGGAGCCTCGTTGCGCCCGGGAGACGGGCGTCAGATCGGGGAGCTTCAGCTCCGCGCAACGGGGCTCGGGCACGAGGTCGTCAGGCTTGGGATCGGGCCGGCAGGGAGCATAGTCCGAGCCGGAGAGGCGCGGCTCCACGGGGCGCGGAGGACCGGAGCTCTCTCGTCCGCCGCAGACGATCAGCGCGAGGCTCACAGCTCCGATCGAGATGGCCAGCAGAGCCGGCGAATACTTCATCGATGCATCGCAGGCCCCGTCGCCACTCCAGGTGGATTCGGGATCAAAAGCCCGCGCCCCGCCTCCTGTTCTCAGGTTACGCGAAGCATCGTACCAGAGAGCCGGCGGTATGAAACAGAAGGAGGAAGAGGAGCTTTCCGGGATCACGCCTGTCTAGACGGACCGGCTGCGATTTTTCGACGCTACCCCACCAACACGCTGCCGCCGTTGACGTTCAGGATCTCCCCCGTGATGTGCCGCGCGAGCGGCGAGGCGAGGAAGACCACCGGGCCGGCGATTTCGGCAGGAGAGGCCACTCGGTGCAGAGGGATCGTGTCGAGGATCTTGTCGCGGCACTTTCCGGAGAGTGCTTCGGCGGTCATGTCGGTTTCCACCCAGCCGGGGGCCACGGCGTTGACCCGGATGCCGGGCGCCAGCTCCGTGGACCAGGATTTCGTCGCCGAGATCATCGCTCCCTTGCTCGCGGCGTAGGGGCTGTAGAAAGCCTCCCCTCTCTGCCCGGCCGTGGAGCTGATGTTGATGATCGAGCCGTTCGGAGAGTCGCGCAGCAGGCGGATGGCCTCGCGGGCGCAGAGAAAGGGGCCGATGACGTTGACCGCGAGCGTGGCCTGGAGCTGCTGGTGGTCCAGCTTTTCCAGCGGCTCGTGAACCCAGACGCCGGCGTTGTTGACCAGGCAGTCGAGCCCGCCCCACTCCGTCTCCACGTAGTGAAAAAGCCTCTGGACGTGCTCGCGCCGCGTCACGTCGCAGCGCATCTTTCGGTGGGGAAGATCGACGATGCGCCGCAGGTCGGTGATCAGGGCGTTGGCCTTGACGCCGCTCGCCAGGTATTGGACGAGGACGGTCGCACCGGCCTGGGCGAAGAGACGGCAGCACGCGGCTCCAATGCCACGGCTGCCTCCCGTTACAACCACCCGATAGCCGGTGAGATCGATCAAGCCGCGGCCTCGACCACCATGGCGATCCCCTGGCCGCCGCCGATGCAGGCCGACGCCACCCCCACGCCGCCACCCCGGCGGCGCAGCTCCTTGAGCAACGTGATCAGCAGACGGCTGCCCGATGCGCCCAGGGGATGACCGAGCGCGATCGCTCCGCCGTTGACGTTGAGCTTGTCCACGTCGAGCTTCAGCTCCTTGATCACCGCCAGGATCTGGCCGGCGAAGGCCTCGTTGATCTCGAAGAGGTCCACATCGTCGAGAGTCATGTTCGCCCGTTTCAGGGCGGCACGGATGGCCGGCGCCGGACCGATGCCCATGCGCGACGGATCGACGCCCACGGTCGCCCAGGACACGATGCGGCCGAGCGGCTTCCAGCCCCGCTCCTGCGCCTTCTGCTCGGTCGAGAGGAGCAGCATGGCTGCACCGTCCACGATGCCCGAGGCATTGCCGGCCGTGACGAAGCCGTCCTTGTCGAACGCGGGCGGCAGACCCGCGAGGTCTTCCATCGTGGTTTCGGGGCGCATGTGATCATCCCGCTCGACCGTCTTGGCGCGCTTGCCCTTGCCCACCGTCACCGGCACGACCTCCTCGGAGAGGCGGCAGGCCTTCCAGGCCTCGCCGGCCCGGCGCTGGGAGAGGATCGCGAACTCGTCCTGCTCCTGGCGGGAGATCCCGTAGTCGCGGGCGAGGTTGTTGCTCGTCTGCGCCATGTAGCAGCCGCAGTAGGTGTCCATCAAGGCGACCATCAGGAGGTCCTGGAGCTGCCCTTGGCCCAGCTTGAAGCCCTTGCGCGCTCCCCAGATCACGTGCGGCGCCTGCGACATGTTCTCCATGCCGCCGACCAGGCAGGTCTGGGCCTCTCCGGCGAGGATCAGGTGCGAGCCGGAGATGACCGACTGGATGCCCGAGCCGCAGAGGCGGTTTACGGTGAGGGCCGGGACCTCGTTGGGCACGCCGGCCTTGAGCGCCACGTGCCGGGCGCCATAGATCGCGTCGGGCGACGTCTGCAGGGCATTGCCCACGACGGTATGGTCGATTTCGCCCGGCTCGACGCCGGTCCGCGCGAGCAGCTCCTTGGCGACGTGCGCGGCGAGGTCGATCGCCGAGGTGTCGGCGAAGTCGCCGTTGTAATCGAGCATCGGGGTGCGGTACCCGTCCACCAGGACCAGGTCTCGTGTATTCATGGGTCAAGTGCCTCCGTCATAGATCAAACTATATGCGACGGCGTGGAAGCGCCGACGCCACCAGTTCATGTTGCTGAAGGGCTCGGTCCGGTGCGTGAGCAGGACGAGCACCCGCTTGTTCTCAGGGTCGATCCAAAGGCTGCCGCCCGCGAAGCCCGTGTGACCGAAGGAGCCGGGAGGGAGCGCCCGTCCGGCGCTGTTCGTCAGGCTCCTCCGCCACCAGCCCAGGTAGAAGGGGCTGCCCGTCAAAGCTGCCGCCGTGGCCTCCGGTTTCAACAAAGTTTGCGGAGCCAGCCATTCCGCGCCAAGGCGCCAGAGGTCGCGAACGTTGCCGAACAGCCCGGCATGGGCCGAGAGCCCCGCTCCGAGACCGAACAGGAAGCGAGCGTTGCCATCCTGAGGCAGTCCGCGGGGAGGCGGACCCTGGAGGGGAATCTCCAGCCCCTGCTTGCGGGCCAGCTCCACCTCCTTGCCCGTGTCCATGAAGCTCCGGGCAATGTCGGGTTGGCCTCCCGGGGCCGGCTCGACCGAGGAGAGGCCGAGGGGATCGAGGACCCGGGACTGGATCAGATGGGCATAGGGCTGCCCGGTGATCTTCTCTACTGCAAGCCCATAAAGAAGGATGTCCAGGTCGCCGTACACGGCCCTCCGGTTCGGCCGCATCCTGCGGGCGTCGAGAAGGAGTGGCAGGATCTCCTCCCGGGACCGGCAGAGATGATAGAGCGGCGCCCAGGATGCCATCCCGGAGCGGTGGCGCAGGAGGTCGGAGAGCGGCCGGCCGGCCAGTCTCGCGTTCGCCTCGGGGAAAATCTCGCCGATCCGGGTGGCGAGGGGGAGGGTGCCGTCCTGGTCCAGGACCAGGGCGAGCGTGAAGGTGAACGGCTTGGTCAGGGAGGCATAGTCCAAGCGGGTTTCCGGGGTGGCTTCTCCGGAGGCGCCTTCGAAGAGGATCTCGTCCGCCGTTCCGACCAGGGCGACGGCGGCGGTGGCGGTGTGAGTGGAGATGAGGGAGTCGAGGAAGGACCTCACCTGTAGTTCCCCGGATCCCCCGTCTGGAACACGACCACCCGCTCCCCCTTCCCGAACTTCAGATCCTCCACTGCCGCCAGGGCCGCGGCCCCTTCGGGACCGACCCGGATGCCCTCCAGCCGGGCCGCCCGCGACGCGATCTCCGTCAACCTCTCCTCGTCGACCGCGATCGCCGTGCCCCCGGACTCCCGGACCGCTCTCAGGACCAGAAAGTCCCCGATGGCCTTCGGTACCCGCAGTCCCCAGACGCGGGTCTTCGGGTCTTCCCAGGGAGCGGCAGCCTCTTCGCCGCGCTCGAACGCCCGGACGATCGGAGCGCAGCCGGTGGGTTGGACGACCACGAAGCGCGGCTTCTTTTCGTTGACGAGCCCGAGCCTCCGCAGCTCATCGAAAGCCTTGTGCATGCCTACGATCCCGGTGCCTCCGCCCAGGGGATAGATGATCCAGTCCGGCAGCTCCCAGCCGAGCTGCTCGGCCAGCTCCAGCCCCATCGTCTTCTTCCCTTCCACCCGGTAGGGCTCGCGGAGGGTCGAGACCGTCCAGTAGCCGTCCGCGTCGGAGAGGAGCTTGGCCGCGTCCACCAGGGTTCCAGGAGAAAGGAGCACCTCGGCGCCATGCTCGCGGCAGCGCTCCTCGATCGTAGGCGGCGTGTCTTCCGGCAGGGCGACCCGCGCCTTCAGACCCGCGGCGGCGGCATAGGCGGTCAGGGCCAGGGCAGCGTTGCCGGCGCTGGCGAGCTGCACCCCCACGGCTCCCAGCTCGCGGGCCCGGTTCACGGCGAGCGACAGTCCCCGCGCCTTGAACGAGCCGGTCGGGTTCAGGGCCTCGTCCTTCACCAGCAGCTCGACTCCATCCGGAGCCATCCGGCGAAGACGAACCAGCGGCGTCCCTCCCTCCCCGAGGTCCACCCGGCCCTCGAAATCCGAGAGGGGCAGGAGCTCGCGGTAGCGCCAGAGGGTCCAAGGCCGTCGCGGCAGCTCGCGGCGGAGATGCTCGCCTTTGACGGGATCAAGGTCGTACTCCACCAGCCAGGGCGCTCCGGCCGGCGAGAGGAAGGCGGGGGCGTCCAGGGGCGCGGTGACGCCTGTGCGGGAGCAGACCAGGTGGGTTGCCCATCTCATGGCTTCTCCCTTTCCACCCGAGCCACCAGCTCCGCATTCTCCCGCACCGCAGCCGGCACCTCCGGCGGCGCTCCCTGGAGCAGACGGCGAACCTCCGCAATTTGCCGGTCGAGCGTGGCCTGCTTTGCGGGATCTTTCAGGGTCCGGCGCCGCTCCTCCAGCGAGATCAGGATGCGCCGGCGGCTGTCCGCGATCTTCCGGTCCATGCCTCGGGTCAACCCCGCCGTCCGGGCCTCCCGCACGCGGGCTGCCACCCATTTGTACTCGGCGGACTTCGGCGCCTCGGCCAGGTAGGTGCGGACCTGCTCCTCGGTCAAGCGCCCGTCGGCGGGAGGCTTGAACTCCACGGGGGGAGCCGGCTCGTTCCGGCAGGCGGCGAGCAGCAGCCCCCCCAGGACCAGGACGCGGGCGGGTCTCATTCCGTCCGCTTGCGGATGACCAGGCGCACGGGCACGCCGGGGAGGTCCAGCTCCTCGCGCAGGCGGTTCTCGAGGTAGCGCCGGTAGGTGTGGTTGCGCGGCAGCGACTTGTTCGCGAAGAGCATGAAGGTCGGCGGCGCGGTGGAGACCTGGGTCGAGTAGTAGAGCTTCCAGGGCGCGCCGTACAGGGCGGGCGGGCTCACACGCTTGATCGCATTCTCGAAGAAGCGGTTGAGCTGCCCGGTGGTGAGCCGGGTGTGGTACGCCTCCATGGCGCGGTCGATCGGCTTCCAGAGCTTCTCCACGCCGCGGCCGGTCAGGGCCGAGACGTTGACGCGTCCAGGCCCGGAGAGAAGCTGGTCCAACCGTTCCATCTGGAGCTCCAGCTTCTCGCGCTTCTCCTCGTCCAGAAGGTCCCACTTGTTGAGGGCGACCACCGCCGCGCGGCCCAGCTCCCAGATCGTCCCGGCGATGGCGAGGTCGCCGCTCGTGATTCCCTGGGAGGCGTCGATCACCAGGACACCCACCTGGCAGCGCTCGATCGAGCGGCGCGCCATCATGACCGCCAGCTCCTCGGGCTGCCCCGAGGTCTGGCTCCGGCGCCGGATGCCGGCGGTGTCGATCAGGAGGTAGGACTTGCCGTCCCGGGTGACCAGCGTATCGACCGGGTCGCGGGTGGTGCCCGCCACGGGGGAGACGAGCGAGCGCGGCTGGCCCGCGATCTTGTTCAGCAGAGACGACTTGCCCACGTTCGGACGGCCCACGATGGCGACCGGCGGCGCATCGGGCGTGGGGATGTCGGGGATCTCGGGCAACACGAGGCCGAGCGCCTCCCGGAGATCCTCGATGCCAACGCCGTGCTCGGCCGACACGAGGATCTGCTGGTCGATGCCGAGGCCGTAGAACTCGGCGAAGCGGTCGCGGGCCTCGCGCGTGTCCGCCTTGTTGACCACCAGGATCGCGGGCTTGCCGTAGCGGCGGATGCGCTCCCAGACCACCTCGTCCGCGGACACGAGCCCCTGCCGGCCGTCCACCACCAGCAGGAGGAGATCGCTCTCCTCCACCGCCAGAAAAACCTGTTGGGAAAGACCGAGCGGATCGTCCTCGGCGAGCATGAGCCCGCCCGTGTCGATCAACTGAAAGGACCGCTCCTCGGAAAGATGGGCAATCCCGGTGATCCGGTCGCGGGTGACTCCGGGCAGGTCGTGCACGATCGCCTGCCTCTTCCCGACCAGGCGGTTGAAGAGGGTCGACTTGCCTACGTTGGGGCGGCCGACGATCGCGACGTTAGGGGTAAGGGCCATGGCGGCGGAAGCATAGCAGGCCCCTACCGCACCGGTTCCAGCCGCGCCGCGCGCACCTGCCGGATCAGGAACCCGCTCCCCGGATGCAGTCCGCGCTCCGGCCGCCCTTTTCCCGCGCGGGCCACGGTCAGATCGACCTGACAGTCATCCCTCTTGAAGACCGGCGGCCGGAGGAGGCCCGCCTCCACCACGCCATGGCCGGGGTCTTCTCCCATCCAAGGGAGTTCCCCCGGCTCTGCCGGGGTGGCAGCGGGGATGTGCGGCGCGTTGACCACGAGCTCGCCGGCCGCGTCGAGGAGGGCGCAAGAGAAGTCGAGCCGCTCCTTGACGTTGGTCGAGACGGCGGTGCGCCGCAGCCGCTCCCCCATCTGCCACGCCACCGCCGCGAATCGGTGGGTGAACAGCTCCAGTTGGACCACCTCAGGGCGCATGAGTCACAGTGTAGTCCAACTTCGGAGCATCCGCGGTCTCCGCAGTCCTTCCACTGCATCCGGATGCTCCGAAATCACGAGTTTTTCCGTCCGCGCTCTGTGATTATGCTCCGAAATCACCCGCTTTAGGAGCATAATCCTTGACCCGAATAACCGCCACCCTTGCTTTTGGAGCATCACCGCCTGATTTAGGAGCAAAAGCAACGCATTCGAAGGCTCGCGCTCCTGCTTTTGGAGCATAATCGTTCACCTTCCCCTTCGACACAGGCCAGGATGCTCCGAATTCGAGAGATTCTGTCTTCCGGGAGCTGGTTCATGCTCCAAAAGCACGTGGGGCTGGAGCATCCCCTCTTGGGGGGGAGCTTAGAGAGGGCGATTTCGGAGCATAAAATAGTAGATGGCTTCCCGTCCGTCGATGATGCGGCGGCTGTCGAAGGTCATGCCCAGGCGCTCCATGACTTTGAAGGAGGTCTCGTTGGGCGGATCGGCGCCCGCGTAGACCTTGTCGAGGCCCAGGTCTTCGAAGACGTATCTCAAAACCTCGCGGGACGCCTCCGTGGCCAGACCCTGGCGCCAGTGCGCGGGGAACAGCGCGTAGAGGATCTCCACCTGGGGAGGATCATCGAAGTCGCGGAGCCCGCAGAAGCCGATGTCCTCTCCATCGTCCTTGCGGCGGAGCAACCACATGCCGTAGCTCTGCAGGCTGGCTTCGACGACCTCGGCTGCCTCGTCCACGGAGATGATCCGGTCGTCCCAGAGGTAGCGGCGAACCTCGGTGTCGGTCCAGAGCCGATGCAGAAAGGGGACGTGCTCCCGGTCAAAGGGAATCAGGAGCAGGCGCTCGGTCTCCAGCACGTCGGCATTCTACTTGCAGCCGGGCGGGGGGTGACATGCCCAGACGATCCAACTCTTCCAAGAGCTTCATAGCCCGCGCCCTGAAGCACGGATATCCCAGGCCTCTCCTCCAGCGGGAGTCCTGGGAATCCCTCAACGGGCCCTGGGAGTTCGCCATCGACCCCGACCAGCGCTGGGACACGCCCGGCGAGGTCACCTGGAAGGCGAGCATCCTCGTCCCCTATTCGCCCGAGACGCCGGCGAGCGGGATCGGCAACACCGGGTTCTACCGCCGGTGCTGGTACCGCCGGACCTTCCAGGCCCCGCCCATGGCCGGCGGCGAGCGCCTCATCCTCCACTTCGGCGCCGTGGACTGGGCGGCCAAGGTGTGGGTCAACGGCTCGGTCGCCGTCCGCCATGAAGGGGGGTACACGCCGTTCTGGGTCGACGTCACGGACGCGCTCCTGCCCCCTGGCGAGAAGACGGAGCAGACGGTCATCGTCCGGGCCGACGACGATCCGGCCGACCTCGGCAAACCGCGGGGCAAGCAGGACTGGCAGCTCGAGCCCCACTCCATCTGGTACCCGCGGACGACAGGCATCTGGCAGACCGTCTGGATCGAGAAGGTCCCTCCCACCTGGATCGACAGCCTGCGCTGGACGCCGAGCCTCGACCGCTGGGAGATCAGCTTCGAAGCCTGGCTTGGCGGCGATCCCCGGGAGCGGATGCGCCTGGGGGTCAAGCTGCGCGCCGGCAGCCAGATCCTCGCCGACGACACCTACACCGTCGTAGCCGGCGAGGTCCACCGCCGCATTGCCCTGTCCGACCCCGGCATCGACGACTTCCGCAACGAGCTGCTCTGGAGCCCCGCGACCCCGACGATCCTCGAAGCCGAGGTCAAGCTCTGGGCCGACCGCGGCGACCTCCTGGACGAGGTGAGCAGCTACACCGCCCTGCGCACCCTGGCCATCCAAGGCGATCGCATCGTGCTCAACGGCCGGCCCTATCACCTGCGCATGGTCCTCGACCAGGGCTATTGGCCGCAGACCGGCCTCACCGCGCCGGACGACGATGCCCTGCGCCAGGATGTCGAGCTTGCGAAGGCCATGGGCTTCAACGGCGTGCGCAAGCACCAGAAGATCGAAGATCCGCGCTATCTCTACTGGGCCGACGTCCTCGGCCTGCTGGTCTGGGAGGAGATGCCGAGCGCCTACCGCTTCACCAAGCGCTCGATCCAGCGGCTCACCCGCGAGTGGATGGATGTCGTCCGCCGCGACTACAGCCACCCCTGCATCATCGCCTGGGTCCCTTTCAACGAGTCCTGGGGCGTGCCCAACCTGCCGGACAGCCAGGCCGAGCGCCACTACGTGCGCGCCCTCTACCACCTGACCAAGACGCTCGACTCCAGCCGGCCGGTCATCGGCAACGAAGGCTGGGAGAGCGTCGCGACCGACATCATCGGCATCCACGACTACGACGCGGACCCGAAGCGGATCGCCCGCCGCTATGCCGCGCAGGACCATCTGCCCCGCGTGCTGCAGAGGGAGCGCCCCGGCGGACGGCTGCTCGTCCTGGAGGAGAACGCCCACAACGGCCAGCCCGTGATGCTGACCGAGTTCGGCGGCATCGCCGCCACGGCCGCCTCGGAATCGCGCGGCACCTGGGGCTACTCCCGCGCCTCCACCGGCGACGAGCTCGCCGCGCTCTACAGCGAGCTCCTCTACGTGGTCAACTCGCTCCCGCTCTTCGCGGGCTTCTGCTACACCCAGTTCTCCGATACCTACCAGGAGGCAAACGGGCTGCTCCGCGCCGACCGAACGCCCAAGTTTCCGCTGGAGCAGATCGCCGCCGCCACCCGCGGCGATCTGAAGCTCCGGCACCAGAAGACGACGGAGAGTGCCAGCGGCTCGGGCACCCGGCACGAGCCGGAGGTGCCGCTTCTGTTCGAGGACGATTGATGCACAAGCTGTCCCTGACCAAGCCGGATGGCCGCGCGCTCGTCCTCTACGCCCGCGAGCCCCTGCAAGAGGGGATCGAGGCGCCAAGCCCGAGCGTCACTCCCCCAGGGACGAAGTCTCATCTGCGCTGGCATCCCCTGCGCGGCGAGTGGGTGGCCTACGCCAACCATCGCCAGAACCGCACGTTCCTACCGCCTCCCGCGTACAACCCCCTGGCGCCCACGGTCGATCCGGAGAATCCCACCGAGGTGCCAGCCGGCAACTGGGAGGTGGCTGTCTTCGAGAACCGCTTCCCCACGCTCACCCTCCAGGCGGAGGAGCCGGCGCCGGAGGCGATCGTGGATACCCGGCCCGGCAGGGGGGTCTGCGAGGTGGTCGTGTTCACGCAGGACCCGAAGGCCTCCCTCGGCGGGCTCCCGCTCGACCGCCTGGAGCTGATCTTCGAGGTCTGGGCCGACCGCTACCGCGAGCTCGGCGCGCGGGCGGAGGTGCAGTACGTATTTCCTTTCGAGAACCGGGGCGTGGAGGTCGGTGTGACCCTCCACCATCCCCACGGCCAGATCTACGCCTACCCGTTCATCCCGCCGATCCCGGCGCGGGAGCTCGTCCAGCAGCGGGAGTGGCTGGAGAAGCACGGCAACGGTCTGCTCGAGGACCTGATCGGCCGCGAGTTGGAGGACGGCCGGCGCACCCTCTACGCCGGGGAGGGGGCGCTCGCGTGGATGCCGGTCTGCGCGCGCTACTCCTACGAGGTCTGGGTGGCACCCCGGCGGCCGGCGCCGTCGGTGGCCGATCTCGACGCGGAGGAGCGCGCCGACTTCGCCCGCGCTCTCAAGACGGTGCTCCTCAAGTATGACAAGCTGTGGGACAAGCCGTTCCCGTACATCCTGGTCTTCCATCAGGCGCCGACCGACGGCGAGCCCCATCCCGAGGCGCACCTCCACGTCGAGATCTACCCCGCCTACCGCATGCCGGGACGCCTCAAGTACCTGGCTGGCAGCGAGATCGGCGCCGGAGCGTTCACCGCGGATACACTGCCCGAAGAGAAGGTAACCGAGCTGCAGGCCGTGGAGGTGAGTCTTGAATGACACGATGAGTGAAGCGGAGCGCCGTACAGAGGCACCGGGGTTCGAGGAGCTGTTCGGGCGCGAGTCGACCGTCTCGGCGGATGCGCCCGGCCGGGTGAACCTGATCGGCGAGCACACGGACTACAACGGCGGTTACGTGCTTCCCATGGCGATCCCCCAGCGCACGCGGGTGGAGATCGGCACGCGCATCGGCACCCTGGTCCGCGCCTGGAGCGCCGACGTCAAGGAGCCGGCGATCGAGGAGTACCGTCTCGGCGAGGAGACGCCCGGCCGCGGCTGGCTCGATTACGTGCAGGGGATCACCCAGGTGCTCCAGGAGGCGGGCCACCGGCTCCGCGGCTTCGATCTCCGCATCAGCTCGGACGTCCCGCTCGGCAGCGGTCTGTCTTCGAGCGCGGCCCTGGAGGTCTCGCTCCTCCGCGGCCTGCGCGCGGCCTTCGCCCTGGAGATCGACGACCTCGAGATCGCGCTCGCCGGCCAGAAGGCGGAGAACGACTTCGTGGGCGCGCCCGTGGGGGTGATGGACCAGATGGCCGCGAGCCTCGGGGACGAGGGCAAGGCGCTCTTCCTGGACACGCGCTCGCTGCGCTTCGAGCGGGTACCCCTGCCGGCCGGGGCCGAGCTGGTGGTGATCAATTCGGGCGTCTCGCACAATCACGCCGGGGGCGAGTACCGCATCCGGCGGCAGGAGTGCGAGCAGGCCGCGGAGATCCTCGGGTTCCGGCAGCTCCGGGATCTGGACAACCAGGACCTCTGGAGGCTGGCCCAGCTCCCCGAGCCGCTCGACCGCCGGGCGCGCCACGTCATCACCGAAAACGCCCGGGTCCGCTCGGCCGTGGCGTCCATGCAGGAGGGGGACCTGGAGCGCCTCGGCAAGCTGCTCTATCTCTCGCACCAGTCCCTGCGGGACGACTACGAGGTCTCCATCCCGGAGATCGACCTCCTCGTGGAGCTGGCCCGACGCGAGCCCGACGTCTACGGCGGCCGCATCACCGGCGGCGGTTTCGGGGGCTCGGTCGTGATCATCGTCAAAGCCGGCACCGGCCGCAACATCGGCGAGCGCATCGTCGAGGAGTACGGCAAGCGCACCAAGCAGAAGGCCACGCTGCTCGTGCCGGCTTAGGGAGAGACCCTGCCGCGGGCCAGGCGGTCGAGCTCGTAGGCCTTGGGCCAGCGCAGGAGCATCGAGAGGAAGCTGGCCACGCAGAGCACCACCCCGTAAAAAGACGACCCAGAGAGCAGGGCCACCAGGAGGCCCATCAGCGCGGCTAGCTCCAGGACCGCGAAGCTGACCAGGGTCGCCCTCTGGTAGGAGGACAACAGGCTGCCCGGATCGATGGGGATCATCCGGTTCGACGGCAGGCCGCTGCGGAGGATCGCCGTACGGAGACGGGAGGCCAGGAGGATCAGCACCGCTGCCAGGAAGGTCATGGAGATCGGCAGCGCCACGGGTACCTTCCCAAAGGGACGGAGCTGAAAGCCCTCGACCAGGAACCAGCCAGCAACTCCGTAGGCGAGCACGAAGGCAGCGAGGACTTTGCAGATGGTGCGGAGCCTTGCCATGGTTCAGAGAGAATCTATACCGCCGGAGATCGAGAGCACCAGATTGCCGGCGCCGTCCACCCTCCCCTGCCATCCACCCGCGACCACGGTCGCACTGTGGTTCTCGAAGATCAGCGCCGGACCTGGGAAAAGGTCCTCAGTGGAAAGATGCGCGCGGTCGTAGACGGCGACCTCGCTCCATCTCCCCCCTATCCAGCACCGGCGCGTTCCGGATTTCGCGGACCCACCCGCTGGCTCCTCAGCCTCGGCGAACATCTCTTCTTCCGCGGAAGAGGCCACGACCCGGATCGATTCCACCTCGATGGCCCGGCCCTCCGGGGCGTAGCCGTAGATATCCCGATAGGCGGCGGCAAAGGCTTCCTCGAAGGGCGCGCCCTCGATGGGCAGCGCCTCGTCCTGGCCGACGAACCGGAGATTCACGATGCGCCGCCGTACGACTCCAGGGATTCCTTCCGCCGCCACTGCTTCCGCGGCCTCGCGGCCCAGCTCGTCCAGCCAGCCGGAAAGCCGGTCCGCCACCCTGGCCAGCGGCTCCAGGATCTGACGATGGGCAAAACGCTCGACCACGGCCGCGCCCAGGCCGAGGGCGGAGAGGAGGCCGGCGTCCCGAGGCACGACCACGTGCCCGATCCCCAGCAGCTCCGCCAGCGCGCAGGCGTGCTGGGCTCCGGCGCCTCCGAAGGCGACCAGGGCGTACTCGGCCGGGTCGTAGCCCCGGCGCAGCGAGATGCTCCGGATTGCCTCGGCCATGCGCTCGTTCGCGATCTCCAGGAAGCCCTCCAGAAGCGCCTCCCTCTCCTCCCCCAGCGCCTCCAGGGCGCGCTCCGCCGCTCCTGCGTCCAGGGGGATTTCGAAGCGGTTCGGATCGAGCCGGCCGAGGAGGAGATTGACGTCCGTCAGGGTGAGCGGCCCGCCGGCTCCGTAGCAGGCGGGACCGGGCCAGGCGCCGGCGCTCTCCGGTCCCACATGGAGCTGCGCGCCGTCGAAGCCGCAGATCGAGCCTCCCCCGGCCGCCACGCTCTCGACCGCCAGGGCCGGAGCGACGAGGTGGGCATCGCCCACGCGGTGCTCGAAGAGGTACTCGAAGTCGCCGTCGTAGCGCGCCACGTCGGTGCTCGTGCCGCCCATGTCGAAGGCGATGATGCGGGAGAAGCCGGAGCGCCGGCCCGAGAGCGCGGCCCCCACCACTCCGCCCGCAGGCCCGGAGAGCATGCTGTCCTTGGCGTGAAAGGAGCCGGCACGCACCAGGCCGCCCGCGCTAGTCATGACATGGAGAGTCCCTCGCGACAGCGCCGCGCCGACCCGGCTGAGGTAGCCCTCCAGGATGGGCGAGAGATAGGCGTCCACGACCGCGGTCTCCGCCCTTGGCAGCAGCTTGATCAGCGGCGCCAGGCGCGAGGAGAGGGAGACGTGGTGGAAGCCCGCCTCGCGCAGCAGCTCGCCCACGGCCTCCTCGTGCTGCGGGTTGCGGTACGAGTGCATCAAGGCGACCGCGGCCGAGCGGATCCCCGCGCGGTGCAGGTCTCCGATCTTCTCCCGCAGCCCCTCGACCTCCAGGGGGGTGAGCACGGCGCCGTTCGCGGCCAGGCGCTCGTCGACCTCGACGGCCACCTGGTAGAGCGGCTGGGGCTTCTCGATGTTGAGGGCGAAGAGGTCGGGGCGTTGCTGGGTGCCGATCACCAGGAGGTCGGCGAAGCCGCGGGTGATGAAGAGCGCCGTGGGCGCTCCCTTGCGCTCCAGCAGGGCGTTGGTGCCCCGCGTGGTGGCGAGCCGCATGGCGATCTCAGGCAGCGGCTGATCGAGGGGCGTGCCGGTGACGAGCCGGGCGGCCAGGATCGGGGCCTCTTCGGGCGAGCGCAGCTCGAAGGCACCGACTCCTTCCAATGGACCGTCCAGCTCCAGGATACTGCCCGCATGTCGGATTACCTTGCGCGGAGCTGCCTCGGAAAGGAGGCTCAGCCTGAAACCGCGGAGGAAGCCGTCCGGCACGCTCCAGCCGGCTTCGATCCGCAGCGTGGCCGGCCCGAGCCGTTCGGCGATCCGGCCGCGCAGGGCGCTCGTCGAGAGCACCTTGGCGCGGTGCAGGGGCCCTCGGGGATCGACGGCCAGGCAGTCGGTGAAGGTGCCCCCGGTATCGATCCAGATCCGCCAGACCGTCATCCGCCGAGGTTCATCCGCCGAGCCGGGCTACCAGCAGCTTGACCCGCCGGTTCTCCTGGTCGATGGCGACCGCCTTGCGCATCCAGCGGTGGGCCTCTCCGGCATCGCCCGAGGCGAGGGCGGCGATGCCCATGGCGGCGTACGGCTCGGCGCTGTCGCGGTAGAGGCGCATGGCCCGCTTGTAGAACCGCCGCGCCTCGTCGATGCGGCCATGGGAGAGGCTCAGGTCTCCCAGGGAGAGATAGATGAACGGGTTGCGGCTGCCCAGGGTGCCGGACAGCGCCAGCAGGTCCTCGGCCTCCTGTCGCTTTCCCTGGTGGCGCAGGAGCGCCGCCAGGTTCTGATAGGCCGAGACCGCCTGGGGATCGATCTCGAGAGCCGTGCGATAGGCTTCCTCCGCCCGGATGGGGTCGCCGCTCCGGCGCAGGGCCACGCCGTAGTTGATCCAGGCGCCGGGCAGCTCCGGATCGATCGCCACGGCCTTCTGCAGCCACGGCAAAGCCTCGTCCTGCTTGCCGCTCCGCAGCAGCTCGCCGCCGCGGTTGGAATGGAAGAGGGCGATGGCGGTCAGGTCGGAGATCCGGTGTACGCGGCGGTAGCCGGGCGCCGGCGCGACCGAGAAGTCGAGGATCTTGATCTCGGTGCCGGTGTCGTAGCCGGCGCTCACGTGCCCGGAGACGACCACGAGATCCCCCTCCTTCTCGAACCTCTCGACGTCGTCCACGTCCAGGAAGTACGCAGGCACGCCGATCTCCCGCGCCATGCCCACGAAAAGGCTGGTAAAGGCCAGGCAGTTGGCGCGCCGGGTCTCGAAGACCTCCTGCGCCGTGGCGGTGTAGCGGGCCTCGTACATGATCTTGAGCTTGTCGGGATCGATCAGGCCGGCGAGCAGGGTCTCCAGGCGTTTCTCCGCCGCCGTCTCGCGGGGCACCAGGCGGTGGGCCCACGCCCGCATCTCCTCGGTCATTTCGTAGGGGATGACGACGCCGGAGGGCTCGAGCCCGCGGTTGCGCAGGTCGCGCATGATGTCGCCCGTATCGGGGCTCGGCGCGGCCAGCGAGGCGCAGCCGGCGGCCAGAAGCGCTGCGGCGAGAAGCGCGCTGTAGAAAAGCGGAAACCGGCGGGTCAGCATGGGCGGCTCCTCAGACAGCCCGTGCGGGGCGCCGGAACAGCAGCCTCTTCACTCCGAAGTAGAGGAGGCCCACGACGAGCAGCATCGCCACGACCGGCACCACGATCGCGAGCACCGCCAGCAGGGCCGAGCCGCCCGCCTCCATGGTGGCGATCACCGGGTTGCCGAGGCCGCCCGTGGTGAAGGACGAGACCTGGCGCGCGGTGGCGGTGATGCCCTGGAAGACCGCCGCGGTGCCGCCGCCGCCCACAATCGCGAGCGTCCAGCGCAGGAACGGGTCCACGTCGGTGACCGCCGAGGCCGTCACCACCATGCCCGCGACGATCGCGGTCGGCGTGGCGACGGCATCGAGCAGGTTGTCCACCCAGGGGATGTAGTAGCCGGCGATCTCCAGCGCGGTCGCGAGCGAGAAGGTGATCAGGGCCGCGTTGGTGCCGATCCAGGCGAAGCCGTCGCCGAGCTCCAGATAGCCGGCTCCGGCACGGGAGGCGATGCTCATGACGAGGAGGGGCACGAAGACCCGGAAACCGCAGGCCGCGGCCAGACCGAGGCCGAGAAGAATGCTGAGGAGAGTTTCCATGGCGGCTCCTTTCGTCAGCGGGTGGCGGGTTGCTTTGCCATCCGTGTGAATAGGATAACGCACCGCGAGGCTCCGGCCTTCCAGCGTGTTATCCACACCGGAGTTACCAGACCGCCTGCCCCTCCCGCTTCGGCGCCCAGGCGAGGGTGAGGGCCCGCACCTCGATGTCCTGGCGCCGGGGCTTCAGGCCCAGGACCTCCAGCTCCTCGGCCTCGGGGTCCAGGCGCTGCTCCAGGCGCTCGATCTCGGTTTCCAGCTCGAGGTTCAGGTCCGCGAGCTTCTTCTTCACGGACTCGATGGTCTCCTCGGCGTGCGCCACGTCCTTGCGCTCCTGCATGGTCCTGCTCACGCCGCGCATGGCGCTGCCCGCCCGGCTCATGTTGCCGTAGCTCATGGTCTTGCGGCCGAAGAGCGCTCCCATGACCGCGGTGCCGGCGGAGATCACGGTGCTCCAGGTCTGGCTCGACGCCTGGGCCTCCTGCTTCTCCCGCGCCTGCTCGGCACGGCGGAGGCGCTCCTCCAGTTGCGCTACCTTGGGACCGTGCTTGCGGCGCAGCGCCTCGACCTGGGAGTCCCGCCGCTCCCGCGCGAGGTCGCCCAGCCGGATGCGGAAATCGCGCTCGGTCTCGCCGGGCTGCGACAGCGCACCGAAGTTGACGCTGCGGAAGACTTCCAGCCGCCGCGTGCGGTAGAGGGAATCCTCAAACCCCTTGCGCCAGCCGTCGTAGCTGCGCGCCCGCGCCGCCGGAGCGGGCAGCGGGCAGAAACGCGCTCCGGGGACCGGCTCCCGCTCCAGCGACTCCTTCTCCACCTCGACCGGCGCGGCCGCGTACCAGTCCACGTCCCCGGCCCCGGCGAGCGGCGCCAGCAGGAAGAGGTCCTCGGCGTGGTCGATCCCCGTCTTCGGCTCCACGTAATGGACCGTCGCGGCGGCGTAGAGATGAGGCTCGTAGACCACGCCGTCCGGCCGGGTGCGGACCGGCAGGTAGCTTTGAGGAATGTCAGGCGGCAGCACAGGCGGCAGGTCGGCCTGCCCATCCGAAGGGGTCGGC
>DASUNJ010000593.1:0-8390 GCA_036277235.1 Thermoanaerobaculia bacterium
TTGGACCTGACCGCGATCGGGGACTCCGTGTTCTTCCGCGCCGACGACGGCGTCCATGGCCTCGAGGTCTGGAGCAGCGATGGAGCGACAGCGGCCCTGGTGCGCGACGACTGCCCGGGAGCCTGCTCGTCCGGCCCTTTCAAGGACCAAGCGAACATCTTCACTCCCTACGAGGACGGCGTCTTCTACTGGCAGCTCGTTGGCGGCCCTTCAGGCCGCTGGCGATTGCGGTCGACCGCTGGCGATCCTGCGGGCCACGAAATCGAGTTCTCCTACATCCACGCCCTCCCGCGTCTCGCGGTCTTCGGAAGCGATCTCCTCATGACCTTCAGCAGCGTGCTCGGGAGGATCGACATCCCCACCTTCACCGCGACTACGATCCGCACCTTCGGCCATTCCGTGGGCCCCGTGGTGGCTCTGGGGAACGTGGTCTTCTTCGCGGGGTACGATCCGGCTCACGGGCTTGAGCTCTGGCGCTCGGACGGCACGGTCGCGGGTACACAGCTCGTGATGGACACGGCCCCGGGATCCCCCTCGGGGGTTCAAAGCCTGGTGGCCGTGGGCGACAAGCTTTTCTTCATCGGCGACCAAGGGGGCTCGCTCTGGGTGAGCGACGGCACGGCCTCCGGGACTCGCCGCGCTCACACCGCCGGGCCGTCTCTCGCCGTGACCCGCCTGACCCCGGACCCGCGCGGCAAGCGCCTGCTCTTCACCACCGGCCAGCCCTCCGGCCCGACGGAGGAGCTGTGGGTCACGGACGGCTCGACGAAGAGTCCCGTCCGCAGCAGGGTTGCCTTCCCCGGCTCGACTGACCTACGGGCGCTCACCGAGTTTGGAGGGACTCTCTTCTTCGGCGCGCAAAACCAGATGTGGCGGTCGGACGGCACCGCGGGTGGAACGGCGGTCCTGAGCACCTGGGCTGCCGCCCCGGAGGACGCCGCGCCTTTCCGAGGAGGCCTCGTCTTCCGCAGCAGAAACGAGATCTGGACCACCGACGGCACGGCCGGCGGCACCCGCCCCCTGCTGCCCAACTTCAAGGCGGATGCCCTCAAGGTGGCCGGCGACCGCCTCCTCCTCTCCGGCCACCGGTTGCTGGGACCGGGTGCGTCCGACGGGTTCGAGCTCTGGAGCTCCGACGGCACAGCCGCCGGGACCCGCCTCATCAAGGACATCGCGCCCGGGAAGGTTCCAGGGCCGACGCCGGACGACCTCAACCCCACGCCCCTCTCCTCCCAGCCCCGGCAGCTCACGCCCGACGGCTCCAACCTGTTCTTCGTCGCGAACACCCCGGAACACGGAACCGAGGTATGGTCCAGCGACGGCACGCCGGCCGGCACTCGGCTCCTCACCGATCTCTGCCCGGGCCCCTGCTCGTCCAAGCCGCACCTCCTGACCATCTTTGGGGGCCGCCTCTTCTTCACCGTCGAGGGGCATCTTGGTCTCATGAGCGTCCTTCCCGCGCGATCGGGGTTTCGCTATGTCCACCGCGTCGGCCACTCCAGCCCCGACCCGGTGGTCTTTCGCGACCGCCTCTTCTTCTTCGCCGAGGACCCGACCGGCCGCGAGCACCTGTGGAGCTTCGACGGCACGATCTCGATCCCCGTCCAGGAGGTGTCCGGGCCGGACCAGCCACGGTCCCCCCACGAGCCGACCCTCTTGGGAGATCGCCTCTACTTCACCTCCTGGACCGAGGCCGCCGGCCAGGAGCTCTGGGTGAGCGATGGCACGGCCGACGGAACGCACCTCCTCGCGGATGTCCGTCCCGGACCGGACGGCTCGACCCCGCGGCATCTCACAGCCGGCAGGTATCTATTCTTCTCCGCCGATGACGGCATGACCGGCCAGGAGCTCTGGAGGACAGACGGCACGGCCTCCAGCACCCTCCGCGTGGGAGACGTCGCCCCCGGTCCGGCCTCCGCGGCACCCGCAGACCTGACCGCCGTCGACGAGCTCCTTTTCTTCTCCGCCGAAGACGGCAGCCACGGCCGGGAGCTTTGGGCCGTGAGCTTCGCCCCCTACGACCCCTTCGTCCCCTGCGTCCCCGCCCCCTCCCGGCTCTGCCTGGGCGACCGCCGGTTCGAGGTCACCGCGACCTTCCAGGATCCGCTCGCTGGGATCGAGAAGCCTGGAACCGCCATCTCCGACAGCGGTCAGAGCGGCTTCTTCTGGTTCTTCTCCCCCGGGAACCTGGAGCTGGTGGTCAAGCTGCTCGACGGACGCTCTTCGAACGGCCACTTCTGGGTCCTCTTCGGAGCCCTCTCGGACGTCGAGTACACCGTGAGCGTGAAGGATCTGAGGACAGGTGCCGTGCGGACCTACCGCAATCCGAGCGGCACCCTCTGTGGCCAGAGCGACACCGCCGCCTTCCCCGATTTGGGTAAACCCACCGCGTCCTCCCTTGCGGTCTCCCCTGCTGCCGAAGCCGGCGCCCCCTGCGCTCCCGGGGCGTCCACCCTCTGCCTGCGCGACGGCCGGTTCCGCGTCGAGGCCCGCTGGAAGGACCAGCACAACGGAGGCCGGGAAGGGACGGCCACCGCCGTGCCCCGCACCGACGAGAGCGGCTCCTTCTGGTTCTTCGATCCGGGAAATACCGAGCTGGTGGTGAAGGCGCTGGACGGCACCCTCGTGAACGGCAGGCAATGGATCTTCTACGGCGCCCTGTCGGACGTCGAGTACTGGCTGACCGTCACCGACACGGTGACCGGCGCCGTGAAGACCTATTACAACCCACCGGGGAACTACTGCGGCAAGGGGGACACGGAGGCGCTGTAGCTGGCGCCACTCCCGCTTCGGTCAACCCCGCTCAACGCGCGACCGTCATTTCGAGGTAGAGAGGAACCTGGTCCTCGAGAACCTTGCCGTCCTTCATCTTCGGCGGCAAGATCTCCTCCGAGCAACGGATACCCGACTCATCCAGCAGATCCTTGTCCTTCTTCCCCTCGGGCAGCTTTCCGACCGCGTTGCCGGTGGGGAGGAAAACACGACCTTTTGTCCTGCTCTGGAGGGCGCGGACGACCGGGTAGAAGGGCATGGGGCAGTAGCCCATCAGGTCCTGTGCCACGGGGACGCTGACCGGAAGGTAGGCGACCAGATCCTCGCGGGTCATCGCCTCCAACCCCTGGTCTTTGATGGTGGCGTTGTGGCTGCCGTGATGCCCGACCTTGTAGAAGGCGACCCGGCTCAACAGGTTCTCCATCAAGGTCTCCCGGTCATTCGCGGCGGGGGGCTTGGCGGGCATGGAGGCGTCGCGGTAGCGCCATGAATCGATGGTGTGCCAGGAGAGCCAGTTGCCCACCTGGGCGTCGCCGGGAAACAGCAGCATCTTTTCGGAGCCCGGCATGTCGAAGGCCAGCACGAGGCTGACGTTGTTGGTGTAGTCCCCGGCGCGGAGGGCCAGGGTGGCGGACCCGGCGAGCCAGTCCAGGTCCACGCGCCGCCATTCCCCATTCTCGATCTGCCCTTTGCTGTCGCCGTAGTGTTTCTGGAAGAACGGAGAGGCCATGGCCTGGTCCCAGTCGAGACGGATCGCGGGCGCGAAGGGACAGAAGCCTTCGTCGCCGTCGCGGTCCAGGGTGCCGACGGCGAGCAGGCCGGAGGCCAGCGCGGGAAGGCTGTGGTCGTCGCTCAGGGCGAACGCATTGGCGCCGCCGGGTTTGCCCGAATCCACCTTGAGGCCGAGCGGCCCGTAGGAATACATGACCTTCTCGTCTTCGTCCACCAGAAGCTCGATGTACTTCTTCCCTTTTTCGTTCTTCTTGTCCGGCATCGGAGGACCGAGGACGTAGCCGTGGAAGTCCGTCCCCGGAAGGCGGAATACGTCGCCGGGCTCGAAGTAGCGGATCTTGTCGGGTGGGCAGAGGCCGCGGGCGAACACCATCGCCTCATCCATGTTTGCCGGGTGCTCCATGCTGCCACCTCCGGCCGCGGGGAGGGAAACTCCGAGGAAGTCCGCCTGCGCCCGAAAGCCGGGCTGCGCGTCGAGGACATCCTCCTTCACCGCCCGCTCGAGCGCCTTTTTCGCCGCCCGGTCGAGGACCTCCCGGAAGGCGCTGGCGCTCTTGTGCTCCCCTTCTTCGGCGGTGCTTTCCGTCCACGGCAGATAGAGGGTGTCCACCGAGATCTTCTTCCATTCCTGCCAGGCATCCTGAAAGCCGCTGATGTGATCGAAATGCTGGTGCGTGATGGCCAGGGCGTCGATGTGTCCGCCGGTGGCGGCGTGGATGTCCTCAACGACCTTCTTGATGCGCAGGTCCTTGTCCGGAGTGCTCATCGCGGCCCCGCAGTCGATCACCAGATAGCAGGGGTTCTTGGGCTCGCCCCGGCGCGGGAAGGCCAGCAGGAAGCAGTCGCCGAGACCCTGCCCGTAGAGACGCATCTTGACCTCCGCCTTGTCCGGGAACAGCCTCTTTTCAGTTTCTCCAGCCATGTCGACCTTCCTTTCAAGCATCAGCCGAGCATCAGCTCCGGTGCAGCAGGGCGAAGGGTTCATTCGCGAGCCCGGTTTTCTTGCCTTCCATCTTCAGCCGGCGGCAGAAGCAGGAGGAGGCGCGCATGTGCTCCAGGTCGCTCGCGCGGCCCTTGAACCAGACTGCCCTCACCTCCTCGCGGGTCAGCCAGCCGGCGGGCAGGCCGTCGGAGGAGTACTCGGCAGCCTCGCCTCCGCCGCCCGCGGCGCGGAATGAGCGCTGCCGCGCCTCCCGGGTGACGCTGTCGACCCGCTTGTGGATGGCGTAGCGCAGGCTGTAGTCGTCCATGCTGACGACCAGGGTGACACCGCCACGGAAGGGGAAACGGTCGGAGTCGCCCTCCTCGCCGCGTTCCAGGCGCGCCTGCCGCGCCTTCCTCCTCCTCGCCTCCTCCTCCTTGCGCTCCTTCTCGTCATAGGGCAGGGCGTTCTTGCTCTGGAGGATCTCGACCACCATCTCGGTCAGGAACTCCCCGTTGGGGCCGATGCGGCGGGCAGGGCGCAGGTTCGTCACCTGGAAGCTGCGCCGGGTGTCGATCCCGCCCAGCATGGCTTCCCGGGTCTCCTGATCGAGCGGTTGCGTCCGGAAATAGTTCCAGAGCTCCTTCTGAGCCTCCTTGATCTTTTCGAAGATGCCCTCACGGGCTTCACCGGGCTGCCATTCGAGCAGCGCGCGGCGCACCTTCTTGACGGTCTGCAGCTTGTCCCCGCGCTCTTCCCGGTCCTCTTTGGTCATGTTGTCGACCAGGGGAAAGAGGTAGAACTTCTTCGCGACCGATGACGACCAGCGGAGGCTCTCCTCGGAAAGCGTCCGCACGTCCCGAGGGTAGATGCCCCACTTGCGGAACGCCTCGATGAACGCGACCCGGTAGCGCCGGTCGTCGTCCGGCACGAGATCGGAATCCGCGGTGATCAGGGCGCGCAGGAACTCGCCGAAGGTGATGTCCAGGGGCGGCACGTAATCCATCGCCCGCAGGCACATCTGGAGGGCGTGGCGGGCCGACTTGGACGCCTCGTTCGCCATGCGGTTCACGAGATCGGGGTGCAGGTCGCCCTCGGGCAGGACGCCCGTCCCGCCGGTGGCGATGCGCTTCAGGTCGGCAACCCGGTCCTCGTAGATGCGCAGGTAGGCGTCGAAGACGGCAGCGACGAGGATGGAGCCCCGGTCGTGCGGTTCCTGGACCCTGGTCAACAGCGACGGGTCGGCCCGGAAGCGTTTCCAGAGCTCGCGCGTCTCCTCGTCGGTCAGATCGCGGGCGGCGTCGGCCACGGTGGCGCGCGGCTCGCCGCTGCCATCCATCTCCTCCTCCTCGCGCTCGTCGCGGAGGTCGCGCCACTCCGCCTTTCCTTTGCGGCGGGCCTGGCGGACGACATGGCCCAGGGCGTCGCGCAAGGCCTGATGCCGCCCCGTGGCCGCCCCGAACTGCAGGGCGAGCCGCGTCATCAGGGTCCCGGCGTCCAGGCGGCCCCGCGCCCGGGCGATCTGGTCGCGCAGCAATTCAGGATAGGTGAACCGCTGGAACAGGGCCACGATGTCGGCGAACGCTTCGTGGAAGGCGAGCACGTCCGGATTGGTCGCCTCGATGAAGTGGACGTGCATCCCGTCCAGGATGGCGTGGGTCATCTCGTGAGCAATGATGTCGTGGGCCAGGCAGGTGAAGACGACCCCGCCCGGGTACTCCGCGCCGGGATCGGCGTCGCCCGCGGGGAAGTAGCCGAAGAGGATGGCCCGCTTGGCCGGCGAGTAGTAGGCGTTCTGATCCCGCAGCGCGTGGGGATACAGGCGCAGGCGCTGGATGAACTGGTTGGAGACGTCGTCTTCCTGCTCGCCTTTCTGGGGTTTCACGACGCGGCCGTCGTCGCCGCTGCGCCAGTCCCACGGCCGCAGGGGGGACCAGAAGAGGGGACGGCCGAGCGCCTGCTCGAAGTGGCGGATCGTCTTCATCGCGACGGCATAGACCATCTGCTGATGAAACTGGGGGTTGCCCTCGGAGCGTGGCAGGCCGTCCTGGGCCAGCAGGAAGGGGTGGTTGAGATCCACCGGCGCATAGGCGCAGTCGGAGGCGGGGTCCACGTCCACCACCTCGAGATAGTCGCCGACCGGCCCCGGCATCAACTTGCGCTCGAAGACGACCGGGATGGTGATCTCGTTGACGGCGGCGTCGGAGCTGCGGGTGGCGAGGCTCGGGTCGAAGGCGAAGGCCCGGAGCCTGCGCGTGGGCGGCGGGGAGATGGCATAGGCAATCTTCTTCTCTTCCTTCTTGTCCTTCTCTTCCCCCTCCTCGGCAGACGCCTCCAGCTCGGGATGGCTCTTGCACCACGCCACCTGGGCAGCATCCCGTGCTTTCATCAGCTTCTGGCGCAAGACATCGGAGAGCGGTGTCCTCTCGCGCAGCAGATAGCGGCGCACGGCTGCGGCAGAGACGCTGTTGCGGCCTCCCTGGGCGACCTTCGCCAATGCAATGGAGAGAAGAGGGTCGGTCGCGGCCAGCGTCCCGATCTCGGCGCGATCGGACTCGTCCATACCGCCTGGAACCAGGCCGGACTCGCCGGTCAGGAAGCGTTGCAGCCGCTCATCGCGCTCGCCCTTCTCCGCCGCGCCGGATGGCAGGACCGGCCCGTCGGCGGTCAGCGTCGGCAGCCTCGCGATCGTCCACCAGCTGCTCGCCGGGAAGCTGACGATGCCGTCAGGCTTGCCGGAGAGAATCTTGCTGCGGACCTCCTCCACCTCGGCGACGCTGGGCAGGGCCTGCTTCAGCAGCTTGTCGGCCTTGGCGATCCCCGACCCGAAGCCCCCCTTGCCGCCGCGAATGAACTTCGGCTTGCCGTCTGCCGACTTCTGGAGGCAGAGGCGGAACAGGAACGGCAGCAGCTCCTTCCGGTTGCCGCATTTCTGGATGAGGTGGTCCCAGCCGTGATAGGACAGCCAGAGCGCGGCAAGGCCGGCGACGTTGGCGGTCGCGAACGACGTGCCGCTGCCGTTGACCTGGTCGTCCACGGGCTGATCGTTCGCGTCGATGCGCGCCCAGTCGTGCCAGACCAGCTCCCCCGGCGCGGTGATAGCGACCTCGGCGCCCAGGCCGGAAAAGCGCCACGGCGCTGCCAGGGAATTGCTCGCGGCGCAGGCGAGGACGCCGGGGATGCGGGCCGGGAAGACCACCGTCGGGGCGTTGTTGCCGGCCGCGGAGACCACGATGATGCCCTGGTCGAGCGCGCGGCGGACCAGCGAATTCAGCAGCTCGGAGCCGAGCGGCCCGCCGAGGGACATGGAGATGACGTGCGCTCCACGGGCCATCGCCTCGACGAAGGCGTCGCAGACGTTCTTGAAGCTCAGGTGGATGACCGAGGAGGACACCCGCAGAGGGATGATCTTCGCCCCTGGCGCCACCCCCCAGGGCTGGCCGGCATCGCCGTTCCCGGCCGCGATGACGCTGGCGGTTCCGGTGCCGTGACCGGGGAAGTTGCCCAGCGACCGGTCCTTCATGGGATCGAAGCCGTCGGGTTGTTCGGGCTCTACGAAGTTCCTCCCAAAGCGCGAGGGATTTGCCGGATGAGGCACCAGGTGCGGGAGAAGGCGCTTGTGCTTCGCATATCCGGTATCCGGATGGGCCACCACGATCCCTTCTCCAGGCATCTTGTCCTTGCCCTGCTTGGCCTTCCAGATCGCCCAGGCGCCGTCCTTGCCGTCCTTGTCGCAGACGCCCATCTCAACCAGCGACCAGTGCCGGTGCTTTTCGCTGCTGCGCTCCTGGATCTGCTTCAGGCGATCGTCGCTCACCCTGCCCCAGAGCGCGAAGCTTCGCTGCGCGTCGGAGCCGTTCGTCACCGGCAGCCGGCTGAGCAGCAGCGGCTCGGCCCCCTCGACGCCGGGGATCTCCTTGAGGGCACGGACGGCCTTCCATGCCTCGCCGAGCGGTGGGGGCCC
>DASUNJ010000594.1:0-4182 GCA_036277235.1 Thermoanaerobaculia bacterium
TCGAGGTGCCGTTCAAGTACGGCTCGGGCTGGAGCAAGGCCGCGGACGGCTCCGCCGCGGGCGCCGAGCCGGTGGTGGTGATCAACTCGGCCCTGAACGAAAGGTTGTTCGGCGGCGCGAACAGCGTCGGCAAGACGATCAGGATCGATCGCCGCGAGTTCCGCGTCGTGGGCGTGATCGGGCAGTGGCGCCCGCGGATCAAGATGTACGACATCAACAGCAACCCGTTCGGCCAGCCCGAGTCGGTCTACCTGCCGTTCAACTGGATCGAGCCCATGGAGGTGCGCTCCGTGGGCAACCGCGACAATTGGAAGTCGCTTCCGGGTAACCCCGGGTTCGTCGAGAGCCTGCGCATTGGCGAGGCGAACTTCATCCAGATGTGGGTGGAGCTGCCCGACGCGAAGAGCCGCCAGGAGTACCACGCCTTCCTCGACGCCTATGCGCTGGACCAGAGGAAGGTCGGCCGGTTCGAGCGCCCGATCAACAACCTCGTCACGCCCTTGCCCGCGCTCCTCAAAACCTGGCAGGTGGTGCCCCCGCAGAGCAAGGCCCTGGCCGCGATCTCGGTGCTGTTCCTGGCGGTTTCGGCGCTCAACCTCGTGGGGCTGTTCCTGGGCAAGTTCCTGGCGCGCGCTCCGCACGTCGGCATCCGCCGGGCGCTCGGCGCGAGCCGCAGGTCGATCTTCCTGCAGCACCTGATCGAGTGCGAGCTGGTGGGCCTCATCGGCGGCGCCATCGGGCTGCTGCTCTCCCTGGGAGTGCTGGCCTTCTTCAACATCCTTTTCAGCCGCACGACGCCGGGCCAGGCCGAGGCCGAGAGCTTCTTCCGGCTCGATCCGACCATGATCCTGGCCGCGGTCCTGTTGTCGCTCGTCGCCGGCGCCATTGCCGGCATCTATCCCGCCTGGCGGATCTGCGCGATCCCGCCGGCCAACCATCTTCGCAATCAGTAGCGCGGAACCAGTAAGGAGAAAGCCATGCCCTTCGGACCGATCTTCCGCGCCATGACCCGCAACCGGGCGCGCTTCGTCCTGATCGTGGCGGAGGTGGCCCTGACCCTGGCCATCGTCGCCAACTGCGTCAGTCTGATCCGCGCATCCCAGGCCGAGCTGGCCAAAGAGTCCGGCTTCGACGACGCCAACCTGCTCTACGTGCGCAGCCGGCCCTTCGCCGAGGCGTTCCGCGACGACAAGTACCTGCAGGATGCGGTGGAAGCCGACGCCCGCACTCTGCGCGCGATCCCCGGCGTGCGCGCGGCGACCAACACGTACTTCCTCCCCTGGGATGGGGGCGGCAGCTCGACCGAGGTGCGCCGCGGCGACGTCCGCCACCGCACGCAGATCTACTCGGGCGACCTGAAGTTTCTAGACACCCTGGGCGTCAGCCTGCTGGAGGGAAGGAACTTCACGCAGGAGGAGTACGACACCTACAGCCAGACCGACCTGCCGGACGGCGTCGTCACCCCGGTGGTGATCAGCCAGAAGCTCGCGGACCTGGTCTACCCCGAGGGGGGAGCGCTGGGAAAAGTGATCAATGACCCCGACGACAATCCGTCCTACCGGGTGATCGGGATCTTCGGGCCCTTCTACAACCCCTATGGCTGGCCGATCGGAGAGTACGCGGTCATCTATCCGAGCCGGACCGGCAACTTCAACGGCACCTCCTTCCTGGTGCGCTCCGAGCCGGGGCAGGCCGCGGCGCTGACTGCGGAGATCGAGAAGGCCCTGCTCGCCGCCAACAACGGCCGCAACGTGCAGGTCCAGTTGATCTCCGAAACGCGCCGGCAGTACGACGCCCGCGACCGTTCGGTGGTATTCGCGCTCAACGCGGTCATGCTGCTCCTGGTGTTCGTGACGGCGCTGGGGATCGTGGGCATCACCTCGTTCTCGGTGGCCGAGAGGCAGCGGCAGATCGGCACCCGGCGGGCGCTCGGAGCGACCCGGGCGGACATCCTGCGCCACTTCCTCCTGGAGAACTGGATGATCACCAGCATCGGCGCCGGTCTGGGGCTGGTCCTGGCCTACGCCCTGAACTTCGGGCTGGTGAACCTGGTCGAAGGGGCGAAGCTCGACGTCTGGATCCTGGTGGTTGGCGTCGCCCTCCTCTGGACGACCGGCCTGGCCGCCGCCCTGGGCCCGGCGCTGCGGGCCGCGCGGATCGCTCCGGCGATCGCGACCAGGAACGTGTAGCATCTAGGGTCGTGCCTACGATCCTCATCGTCGAAGATCAACCCTCGGTCTCGACAGCGCTCCAGGTGCTGTTCGAGATCCGGGGCTTCGACTGCCTGATCGCCCGCAGCCCGGCCCTGGCGCTGCGGGCGATCGAGTCCGACCCTTCCGAGATCGGGGTCGTCATCCAGGACATGAATTTCAGCCCGGAGGCGACCTCGGGGGAGGAGGGCGTCGCGCTCTTCCGCGAGATCAAGAAGCGCGACCCGGGCCTGCCCGTCCTCCTGATGACCGCCTGGACCTCCCTCGAAACGGCGGTGCAGCTCGTCAAGGAAGGGGCGAGCGACTACATGGCCAAGCCCTGGGACGACGAGAAGCTCCTGGTCACCGTGCGCAACCTTCTGCGCATCCGCGAGCTGCAGCTCGAGAACAACCGCCTCCGGGGGCGCGCCCGCCGCACCTGGGATGAGCTGGCCGAGCATCACGACCTCAGCGGCGCGGTCTGGGTGAGCGAGAAGATGCACGGCGTGGCCATCCTGGCCCTCCAGGTGGCGCGGGCCGACGTGCCGGTCCTCATCACCGGCCCGAGCGGCGCGGGCAAGGAGAAGCTGGCGGAGATCGTCCAGGCCAACTCGCGGCGCAAGGACAAGCCCTTCGTCCGCGTCAACGCCGGGGCGATCCCGGACGAGCTGCTCGAAAGCGAGCTCTTCGGAGCGGAGGCCGGCGCCTACACCGGAGCGAGCCGCCGGCGGGTCGGCCGCTTCGAGTCCGCGGACGCCGGCACGCTCTTCCTCGACGAGATCGGCAACCTCTCCCTCCCGGGGCAGCGCAAGCTCCTGCGGGTCCTGCAGAGCGGCCAGTTCGAGCGCCTCGGGAGCAGCGAGACCCGCCGGGTGGACGTGCGGCTCATCTGCGCGACCAACGCCGACCTGCGCCACGAGATCGCCGCCGGCCGTTTCCGCGAGGACCTCTTCTATCGCTTGAACGTCGTGGAGCTGGCGGTCTCGCCGCTCTCGGAGCGTCCCGAGGACGTGCTTCCCCTGGCCGAGAAGTTTCTCCGCGACCTTTCGCCGTCCCCCTCGGGAGCGCTCTGGCGGCTCGCGCCCGGAGCGCGGGAGCGGCTGCTCCGCTACGCCTGGCCGGGCAACGTGAGAGAGCTGGAGAACGCCCTGCGCCGGGCGGTGCTGGTCGCGTCCGGAGACACGATCCACGAGGACGATCTGGGCCTCGGGACCCACGGCTTCCCGGTGGCGGTAGCGGACCGTCCGGCTCCCGATGACCTCCTCCTGGACGAGGCCACCCTCGCCGAGCGGGTCAAGCTGGAGCGCGCCCTGGAAGAAGCGGGCGGCGTGGTCGCCAAGGCCGCCGAAGCCCTGGGCCTCAGCCGCCAGGCCCTCTACCGCAAGATGGAGAAGTACGGATTGGCGGTGGAGCGGCGGGTGAAGGGGTGAACCCTCTCCGCTTCGCCGCCCGGGTCCGCATGGCCTTCCTCGCGGCCCTGGTGGCCGTGGCCGGCGCCGCGACTGCCGTAGCCTACTGGTCCTCCTCCCCCGAGATCGTCCTTGCCGCCACCCTCGCCGCGGGCATCACGGTCGGCTTCTGGCTCCTCGCCCGCGTGCTGACCCCGGCGACCCGCACCCTCGACGCCCTGCGCGACGGCGTGCGCGGCTACAAGGACCACGACTTCAGCCTCAACCTGGCAGCGGACCGGCACGACGAGATCGGCGAGCTGGTCGAGCTCTACAACGCGGTAGGGGACGTGCTGCGCCAGGAGCGCGGGAACCTCCTGCAAAGGGAGCTGCTCCTGGAGACGGTCCTGGAGGCGACGCCCATGGCGATCGTCCTCACCCAGCGCGACCGCATCTTCCTCGTGAACCGGGCGGCGCGGGAGCTGTTCGTGACCGGCCGGCGCCTGGAAGGCCAGCCTTTCGACCGCATCCTGGAAGACTGTCCGCCGCAGATGCGCGAGGCCCTGGCGAGTGGCCGGGATGCGCTCTTCTCCGTAGAACAGGGT
>DASUNJ010000595.1:0-11404 GCA_036277235.1 Thermoanaerobaculia bacterium
TCGAACATGTTTTGACCGCCAAACTGACGAGAGAGATCATGAAAGCTCAGAAAACACCTCCGCAATGCGGAGCCGGGCTCCGCGAAGGATCTGCGGCTTGGGCCGGTCGTCGTCGTTCGGCCAGCGGATCAGGCGGATCTCTCCGTCCGCGATCTCGATGCCGGTGATGTCGCCGTCCACGAAGCAGCAGCATCCGGTATTGAAGTAGCACGGGGATTCCAGGGGAACGACGGCGCCTTCGGGGCCGGACTCCTTCTGGTCCTGCGCCCGGACCCATTCGAGCTCCGCGCTCAGCTCCGCGATGCGCTGGATCTCGTGAGGCCCGGCCACCTTGAGATCCTCCTCGATCTGCGCGGCCAGCGTCTTGGCCCGGAACACGGGCCGGTGGGTATGGCCGGCAATCAGGACCAGGCTCGGCTTGGATGCCGCCCAGGAATACAGGGCGATGTTGTGCTTTTCCCGCAGGACCCAATCCTTGGCAGGCGAGTTTAGGGAAAACTTGAAAAGGCGTTGGAAGGGGCGCCAGAGGAAGCGGGTGGGTATCCGTGAGAGGCGGCTGAAGCGATCGCTGTTCACCGTCCCCTGGTGACCATGGGTGAGCCAGATGGTTCCCAGCTCGCGATCGAGGAGCCGGATGCTCTCGTAAACCTCGAGGTTGTCGCCGTAGATGGGCCGCAGCAACCGGGCTACCTCATCGTCGAAGCTCCAGGCGTCGTCATGATTGCCGTACACGCGCAGGTACCGCCCGGCCTGGTGAAACTTCGCCGACAGCTCGAGAGAGTGTTTGTATTTGTCGAGGACCGCGGCCGGGCGTTCCTCCCAGAGCTCCTCGACGTCGCCGAGCTCGATCAGGGTATGTCCGGCGGCGAAATAGTAGGCGAGAGCGGCGTTGTAGGCGCGCTCGCAGCTCCGGAAGTCGTCCGCGCCGTTGCGGATGCCTCTGTGCTGGTCCGAAAAGACGATGAAGCGCGCAGAGGCCAGGTCGATGTCGAGGGTGATGCTCTTCTTTCCCTCCAGGGCGCGCTGCCAGGCCTGGTCGAGGGCCTCGGCCACGCGCTGCCGGTGCTTGGAGTCCTGCAAGCCCTTGTTCAGCTCCGTGCGGGAGGATGTCATGGCGCCAGCCAGAGCCCCAGGGCGACGTAGGTCTCGTCCACGCGGTAGAACTCGCCGATGGGGACGGCTCCGTCGTGGACGGCGAGCCCCACTCTCCAGCGGCGGTCGCCTGCCGGGACGAGAAGGCCGGCCTGGAGCGTCGGGTCCGCCTGCCAATCGCGCTCTTCGAAGGCCTGCACGTCGAGCGCGGCATACCAGCCGAGACGGTCGTCCAGGGAGGCTTCATTCTCCAAGCCGAGCTGGAGTCGGCCGCGCTCCTGTCCGATCTCTTCCTTGGTCTTGTAGCCCCGGCCGATCTCTCCATAGGTCCGCCAGCGGCCGTCGATGGACCAGGCGGCGCCCGCCACCAACTCCTCGCGGGTGTACCCGATGCGCCGGCGGCCGGTCCGTTCCGCGTATTCGTCGCCCACGTGACTGGAGATGTGCTTGGTGCCGAGCTGCACGCTGATTCCGTTCTCGAAGCCGGTGCTCAAGAGGAAGCCGTAGGTACCGTCCCATCCGACATTGTCCAGCGAATGCTCGATGTCGAACTGCCCCGTGAACCCGGCCTCGATATCTGCCTGCCACCCGCCGAAACGCACCAGCCCGAACCGGCCCCCGAGCTTCAGGCCGACGCGCTGGTCCCCGGAATCGGGGATCTCCGGATCTGGGAAGCCAAGGATCGTCAAGCCGAACTCCGGCCGCCGGGGGTCCGCGACGTAGTGCGGGTACAGGCTCGACGACGGGAACATCTGGAAGTCGGCCCGGGCGGAACCGGCCAGGAGCAGGCCGGCGCAGAGGAGGAGCATGCGGCGCATGGCGAGATATTCTAGCCGCGATAAGATCCCCGCCCATGAAGACCAGAGCCTTCTTTCTCCTCCTTCTTCTTTCCGTCCCGGGATTCGCGGCCACGGGGTGGGAGCCGGTACCCGTCCCCCAGGGCGTCGTCCCCCAGATCCATCCGCTGCCGTCGCTCCGCGAGCAGGCGGTGGAGCAGCAGGCCTGGTTGTCGAAGCGGCTGACCGAGGTGCTGCCCGAGATCCTGCGGCGGCACGGCGTGGACATGTGGATCCTGTCGATGCGCGAGTACGCCGAGGATCCGGTCTTCTTCTCGATGGTCTCGCCGACGACGTTCGCGGCCCGGCGGCGGTCGATCTACGTCTTCCATGACCAGGGGCCCGAGAAGGGCGTGGTACGGCTGGCCCTCGGGGGCGGCGATCAGGGCGGGCTCTTCACCGCGTACAGAGATCCCAACCCGCCGGTGCAGAACGCCGAGCTGGTGGGGGACGACCAGTGGCGGTTGCTGCGGCAGCTCGTGGAGAAGGCGAACCCGAAGAAGATCGCTCTGAACATCGATCCCGTACACGCCTTCTCGGACGGCCTCGGAGCCGGCGAGCGGGAGGCGCTCGAAGCCGCGCTGGGGCCGGAGCTGTCCAAGCGGATCGTGCGCGAGCCGCGCCTCGCCATCGAATACCTGGAGAGCCGCATCCCCGAAATGATGCCGCGCTACCGCGAGATCCAGGAGACGGTCCACGCCCTGATCGGCACGGCTTTCTCGCGGGCGGTGATCGAGCCCGGCGTGACCACCACCGAGGACGTCGAGTGGTGGCTTCGCCAGCGGGTCCAGGAGCTGGGCATGACCGTCTGGTTCCAGCCGAACGTGGAGCGGGCTGATGCAGAGGGTTGGGGCACCGGGGTGATCCGCCGGGGCGAAGCTCTCTGGGTGGACTTTGGCGTGATCGCCCTCGGGCTCCACACGGACACGCAGCACCTGGGCTACGTGCTGGAGGAAGGGGAGGCCTCGCCGCCCATGGGGCTCCGGCAGTGCATCGCGACCAGCAACCGTCTGCAGGACATCCTGCTCGCCGAGATGACGCCGGGCCGCACGGGCAACGAGGCCTTGAAAGCGACCCGGGCCGCGATGACCGCGGAGGGGATCACCGGCACGATCTACACCCATCCGGTCGGCGACCGCGGGCACGCGGCCGGTCCCCTGATCGGGCTCTGGGACCGCCAGGAAGGGGTACCCCATCGCGGCGACCTGAAGCTGCGGCCCGGCACCTGGTTCTCGATCGAGCTCCAGGCAACCTCGGCGATCCCCGAGTGGGGAGACCGTCCTCTCGCCTGCCGCCAGGAGGAGGAGGCCTACCTCGATGATCAAGGCAAGCGCCACTGGGCGTATCGCCGCCAGGAGCGCTTTCATCTGGTGCGGTAGAAGGCAGGTTTCCCTGAAAGGACACCAAGAACAACAAGGACATGGAGCGAGGTTCCGTGTGCCTGCTGTCCTTGTCGTCCTTGGTGTCCTTGCTGTCCTTGGGCGCTCTGCTACCATCCCGGTACTTTCACGAGGTCTCCGCATGCCCGTTCTGCGCTTAGCCGCCCTCGCCTTTCTCGGGCTCGCCGCCGTCGCGAGCGCCAGGCGCCCCATGACTCCCGAGGACCTGTGGACCCTGGAGCGCGCCGGCTCTCCCGCGCTCTCCCCGGATGGCAAGCTGGTGGTTTTCACGGTCACCCGCTTCTCCATGGAGGAGAACAAGGGGGACAGCGACCTCTGGCTCGCCCCGGCGGACGGCAGCGCTCCGCCCCGCCGCCTGACCTGGAACCCGGACACGGACAACAGGCCGGCCTGGAGCCCTGACGGCCAATGCATCGCCTTCATCTCGAAGCGCGGCGACGCTCCTCCCCAGCTCTATGTATTGACCCTGGACGGCGGCGAGGCGCAGCCGGTCACGAAGCTGCCCGTCGCGGTGCAGGGTCCCAAGTGGTTCCGCGATGGCAAGCGCATCGGCTTCGTGGCGAGCACCTGGCCCGACCTGAACGGCGACTGGGCCGCGGTGCAGAAGCGGCTCGACGAGCGCAAGGCCGACAAGGTCCAGGCCAGGATCTCGGACACCCGCCTCCTGCGCTTCTGGAACGAATACCGCACCGACGGCCGCTTCCATCACGTTTTTTCAGTCGAGCTGGCCTCCCGCGAGGTCAAGGACCTGACGCCGGGGCTCGCGCGCACCCTGGACTTCCTGTCTCCCGAGTCCGCCTGGGACCTCGCGCCCGAGGGCGATGAGATCGCCTACAGCGCCAATACGACCGAGCCGCCGTACCGGACGCTCAACGTCGACGTCTTCATCCAGAAGTTAGGAGGCGAGCCGCGCAACGTGTCCGCGGCCAACCCCGCCGCCGACGTCACCCCGCGCTACTCGCCGGATGGCCGCTGGCTCGTCTACCGGCGCGCCCGCCGGCCCGAGGTCGATGCCGAATTCCTGCGCCTCGCGCGCTACGACCGCCGCAGCAGCGAGACCCGCGGCCTCGCCGAGGAGTGGGACGGCTCTCCGGACGGGGCGGCCTTCACGCCGGACGGCAGGACCCTGATCTTCAGCGCCCAGGAGAAGGGACGCATCCACCTCTTCTCCCTGGACGTCGAGGGAGGCACGCCGAAGCTCTTCGCCCGGGGCGGCACCGCGGGAGGAGCGCACGTGTCCGGCACCCGCACCGTCTTCATCCGCCAGTCGTTCCTGACGCCGCCCGACGTCTTCACCCTGACGCTCGAAGAGGCGGCCGCCGGCAAGGAGCCGCGCCGGCTGACCTCCTTCAACGACGGCCGTCTCGCGGAGCTCGACCTGGGCACGGTGGGGGAGGCCACGTTCGAGGGCGCCGGGGGCGACCCGGTCCGCATGCACCTGATCTTCCCGCCCGGGTTCGATCCCAAGCGCAAGCACCCGCTGGTGCACGTGCTCCATGGCGGACCGCACGCCTCATCCCTGGACGACTTTCCCTTTCACTGGACCGGGCCGGTGCTCGCCGCGCGGGGCTACGTGGTGGCCATGGTCGACTTCCACGGCTCGACCGGCCACGGCCAGGCCTTCGCCGATTCGGTCCTCGGCAATCACGGGGAAAAACCTTTCGAAGACGTGATGAAGGCGACGGACTGGCTGATCGCCCAGGGGTACGTGGACGAGACGCGGATGGCCGCGGGCGGCGGCTCCTACGGCGGCTACCTCGCGGCCTGGATCCTGGGCCATACCGATCGCTTCGCGGCCCTGATCACTTTCGCCGGGGTCTACGACCTGATGGCCCAGTTCGCCTCGGACACCAACTACGTCCGGCTGAACAGCTACGGCGCGGTCCCATGGACCGATCCGGAACGGATCGACCTCTACTCGCCGAGCCGCTTTGCCGGGAGCTTCAAGACGCCCATGCTCATCCTGCACGGGGAGAAGGACTACCGCGTTCCCGTGACGCAGGGGATCAACCTCCATGGAGTCCTGCAAGGCAAGGGCGTGCCCTCGCGGATCGTGATCTTCCCCGACGAAGGCCACGGGGAATTCAAGCCCCAGGCCGCCCTCCTCTGGTGGAACGAGATCTTCGCCTGGCTCGACCGCTACCTGTCATGAACCATTTTTCCGTGCTTTCAGGAGGATTCCGCATGCTGCGTTTCGCCGCCGTCGCGTTCCTCGTCTTCTCCACGGCCGCTTCGGCGAAGCGGCCCATGACCCCCGAAGATCTATGGGCCATGGAGCGCGCCGGTGCGCCCGCGCTCTCCCCGGATGGCAAGCAGGTGGTCTTCACGATCAACCGCATCTCGGTGGAGGAGAACAAGGGCGACAGCGACCTCTGGCTCGTCCCCGCGGACGGCTGCGCTCCGCCCCGTCGCCTGACCTGGAACCCGGGCGCGGACGGCGGACCGGCCTGGAGCCCGGACGGCCAGCGCCTCGCCTTCGTCTCGAAGCGCGGCGAAGCTCCGCCCCAGCTCTATGTGATGACCCTGGACGGTGGCGAGGCGCAGCCGGTCACCAAGCTGCCCGTCGCCGTGCAGGGCCCCAAGTGGTTCCCCGACGGCAAGCGCATCGGCTTCGTGGCGAGCACCTGGCCCGACCTGAACGGCGACTGGCCCGCGGTTCAGAAGCGCCTCGACGAGAACAAGGCCGACAAGATCCAGGCCAAGATCGCCGACACCCGCCTCCTGCGCTTCTGGGACGAATATCGCACCGACGGCCGTTTCCATCACGTTTTCTCCGTGGACCTGGCCACGAGCGAAGTGAAGGATCTGACCCCCGGGCTCGCGCGCACCATGGACTTCCTCTCGCCCGAGGAGGGCTGGGACCTGTCGCCCGAAGGCGACGAGATCGCCTACGGCGTCAACAACACCGAGCCGCCGTACCACACGATCAATTTCGACGTGTTCATTCAGAAGATCGGCTCCGAGCCGCGCAATGTGACCGAGGACAATCCCGCTCACGACATGGTTCCGCGCTATTCGCCGGACGGCCGCTGGATCGTCTACGGCCGCAACCGCCGGCCCGACATCGATCCCGACTTCGGGCGTCTCGCCCGCTACGACCGCCGCAGCGGTGAAACCCGCATTCTCGCCGAAGATTGGGATACGCAGGCGGACAGTTGGACCTTCACGCCCGACGGCAAGACCCTGGTCTTCCATGCTCAGGAGAAGGGACGCGTCCACATCTATTCTCTGCCTGTTGAAGGAGGGGCTCCGAAGCTCCTCGCCAAGGGCGGAACAACGGGAGGAGTCGATGTAGCCGGTGGCAGGATCGTCTTCACCCGTCAGTCGCTCCTCGCGCCAGCCAATGTCTTCGTCTCGGATCTCGCCGGAGGAGAGCCGCGAAGCCTGACCACTCTGAACGCCGAGCGGCTCGCGGAGATCGATTTCGGAACGGTGGGCGAGGCCACTTTCGAAGGGGCCGGCGGCGATCCGGTCCACATGCACCTGGTCTTTCCGCCGGGATTCGATCCGAAGCGCAAGTGGCCCCTGGTCCACATGATCCACGGCGGACCGCACGGAGCCTCGCTGGACGACTTCCACTACCGCTGGAATGGAGCGCTGTTCGCTTCGCGTGGCTACGTGGTCTCCATGGTCAACTTCCACGGCTCGACCGGCTACGGCCAGGCCTTCGCGGAATCGATCCTCGGCAACCACGCCGATAAACCTTTCGAAGACATGATGAAGGCCACCGACTGGCTGATCGCCCAAGGCTACGTGGACGAAAAGCGGATGGCCGCGGCCGGAGGCTCCTACGGCGGCTACCTGGTGGCTTGGCTCCTGGGCCACACCAATCGCTTCGCCGCCCTGGTGAACCACGCCGGGGTCTACGACCTGATGGGGCAGTTCGCCTCGGACGACGCCTACGGCCGGCCGAACAACTACGGCTCCGCGCCATGGATCGACCCGGCCCGGATCGATCTCTATTCGCCGAGCCGCTACGCAAAGAATTTCAAGACTCCGACGCTGATCCTCCACGGCGAGAAGGATTACCGCGTGCCCGTGACGCAGGGAATCAACCTCTACGGCGTGCTCCAAGGAAAAGGCGTCCCCGCCCGCATCGTGATCTTCCCCGACGAGAACCACTGGGTGCTCAAGCCCCAGTCGGCCCTCCTCTGGTGGAAAGAAGTCTTCGGGTGGCTGGGGAAGTACCTGGGAGAGTGATGGTGATGCTTAAGAGCCGTCCGGAGTCCATTTGACGCTTTTCTGAGCGCCCGCGGATGATTCTGACCCGTCGCGCAGATTTTTGACGCGAAGAGGATGATCCGCGACGCGCCAGAACCATCCGCGACGCGTCAAGGATCATCCTCAGCCGCTCAAAATCATCCGCGAGGCGTCGAGGATCATCCGCGGCGGCTAAAAACCATCCGCGACGGCTAAAAGCTATCCGCGGCGCTTCGCGGATCATCCGCGACCGCTAAAAACTATCCGCGACGGCTAAAAACCATCCGCGACGCGTCGAGAATCATCCTCGGCCGCTCAAAACCATCCTCGGCCGCTCAGAATCATCCGCGACGGCTCAGAATCATCCGCCAGGGTATCGTGCCATCCGCGACGCGTCGGAACCATCTGCGGCAGGTCAGATCCATCCGTGGTTCGTCGAGACGATCCTCGACGCGTCGGGTACCCTCGGCAGCCGCTCAGAACGGCCGCGACGCATTCGGAATCATCCGCGGCGGCTCAGAGCCATCCGCGAGCTGTAGAGAGCTCTCCGCAGCGCATGGGAACCGTCCGCGATCCATGGCTGACAACCTGCGGCTCCCCCAGAGTGAGGTGCCGAGCCCCGAGCAGGCCGATCGTCCGGAACCTTCCTCGCTTGCCGGGGAAGCTTCCGCGACCGTCCGGAAGGATTCCGGGTCATCGGGAAGGGTCTCCCGGCCGTCCGGAAAGCTCTCCCGGCCTCACGGAAAGGTTCCCGGATCGTCCGGTAAGCTTCCTGGCTCATCTCGGCTGCTTTCCCTGAAACCCCGCGGACCTTCCTCGTTCGCCGGGAAAGCGTCCTCGCTGGACCTGGCCGTCGTGCTCATAGCCCGGCGGATATCCTCTGAAGCCGGATGCTTATGCGTCACGCTGCCGACACATAAGTCGCCGTGCTTCCCTGCTCTATGAGAGGGATTTCGCGTTGCTGCAAGAAGATGGCTCGATCTGGGCATTCTCTTATGCGGTCGCATAAGCGCCCTGCCGGGTTGCTTATGGACACTCTTCCCCATCGCTCACATCGTGGAGCGTCTGTTGCATCCGTCACTTACGGCTGCGAGCCTGCACATGAGTTGACGCATGAGCGCCTTTGCCAACTCGGAAGGGAGGAGGCTTATATGACACCCGCGCCTGAGTTGACCTGCCGGCGGCAGAGGCGTACCATCAGCTAAAGCGCAGAACCACGAACCTATCGACATGTTGCCATCAGTCACCAAGGATCGTCAACTGTCGGTAAGGCGGAAAGTCGTCGAATGTTGAGCGAGCGGTTGGCCGAGGAAAGCGGCGAAGGGGGGCCTGACGGAGGTGGTATCGATTCTGATCCGGGGATGACAAGTGTAAGCGAAGATCTTGGAGGCCACCATGCATATCGTCGATCAAGCGATTATCCATAAGCTTGTCAAAGAGAAGCAAGGCAAATCGACCGTCGCTGCAAGAGATACAGCACTAGCTCTCACCACGCCGGTCACAAAACTGGTTAGCGATATTCACGAGCTCTACGCAGAACGGCCTAGCAAGGGGCATGGTAGATTTGAGGCAGACGAGGTAAATTTTCCGGCTGCCACAATCCTAAGAAAGGCATTCAAAGATAGTAGCCTGGCATTCGTTGAGGCTTCACAACAACTCCTCAGCGTGTTGAAAGCCAGAGCAGATCAAGCTCCACTAGCGACGGGTGGCTATGTTTTGATGGCGCAGGTGTCGGATCCGGGAATGGCTACTTGGTTCATTGCGGCCATTATCAACAACGTTGCAGGTAATGCGATTAAGGATGAAACGCTCGAGGTTATTGATACTGTCCATGTTGATCTCGAAAACTTGCGAGTGGCAGGACGTGTCAATCTGAGCGAGTGGTTCAGCGGTAACGAGCTCGTGCGCTACGTCGGATTTCTCAAACAGCGAGGGGAAGTATCTGAGTATTTCAAACTCTTCCTTGGCTGCAACGAGCTGATTGCCAGCAAAGAAGAATCCAGAAAGCTGGTCGAAGTCCTCAAGGATTTCGCTGGCGTCAACAATCTAGAGCAACAAGTGAGAGAAGAATTTCTTAACACCGCGTACAGCTTCTGCCAAGAACACAGCAAAGCAAATAGGCCGCTCAGTCTTGAAGCATTGTCGAACGCCGTATGGCCGGGAGCGCCGAAGGCTCTGCAGACGGCCCTTGCTACTGCTAATGTACAACTGAGCGATGGGTTCGTTCCGGATATCGGCGCTATTAGATTGCTGGTTAAAATCAAGGCGAAGACCAAATTCTGGAGTGTCGATCTCGACCGTCGTGCCCTCGTTGCGGGCCACGCTCGATATAACAGGACGAAAGGCGAACTGGTGCTTCTACAACTACCTGATGGGCTCAAGGCGGAGCTCGACCATGAACTGAGCGATGGCAACTAAAGCCACTTGGAGCGACTTTGAGGTGGTCGTACGAGGTCTTTTTGACCGCAATGACGATTTGCCAATCAAAGGTCTGTTCGCTATTGACAGCGCCGATAAGTTGCGTGCTCTTCGGGCCTGCCTGGAATCGGCTGAGGACGATACCACTCTGAACCTGACCGATAGGCGGGACACCAATGCCCTCGCAGTTGGCGAGGTGGTGAGTCTCGAGATAGGAACCCCACGAGTCGGCTTTGGCCTCCTTGTTGCAACTTTTAGCGAGCTACTTGCGGCTCCGTCTGCACGGGTTTGTGAGCCGGCGCGCTATCTGGTGCTAGAGGGGCTTGTGTCGAAGGCCGATGTCAAGGGCGATGACGATATAGTCACCCGATATCGTGCGGCCTTGGATCTCATCCTCACGCTCAAACGGTCGGCCGCATTTCTCGACACCGACGAGCAGACGCTGGTTTTCATCAGGAGTGGGAAGTTTGAAATACCTTGCTTGTACGGAATCGATGATTTGCGGAACCTTTCGCTTTCCACTATTCGCGAGCTGGCCGCAATCATTCCTACAGGAACCCACGAAGAGCAATGTCTTGCAATACTGGCTGAAGCAGCAACGGAGATGACAGGGCACTCCCCCGGCGACAACCGGTTTTCCTATCTGCTCAGTCATTCGTTGGAGTTGAAGAAGCGGTACGAGGAAGGATACAAATTGTTTGCTTCGGGTTTCTCGTATGAAAAGGTTCGCGACCAGGTTGAGGCGGCGCGCGTTGAGTACACAGGCAAGATCCACAAGGTCCTCGCGGACATTCAAAACCAGCTGTTGGGCATCCCAGTCGCCACTATCATCGTGGCTACTCAGATGAAGGATGCCAAAGCGGCGGGGTACGAGTTCTGGGTGAATATCGCCGTTCTTATCGGGTGCTGGGTGTTCGCGGCTCTTATGTTCTTCGTTCTTCATAACCAGTCGCAGACCCTTGAGGTGGTGCGCGGGGAGATAGAGCGCCAGAGGAGACAGCTCGAGAAAGAATACGTGGCTGTCGCTGGAAACTTCTCTCAGACGTTTTTACAGCTCACGAGTCGAGCGGCAACGCAGTTAAAAATTTTTCAGACTATTAGAGCTTTTGTGTTTCTTGGCCTATTCCTCTCGCACGTCGTTTTCGTCGCATTGACGGCTCCAGCCCGGGAGGAACTTGTAAGATGGGCTTCTTGGTTCTGCCGGTACCTGTAGGCTCTCGAGGAGCCGTATGCAGATATGTGCGCAGAGGTGTATCCGGCCAACCCCGGCCTCCAGCGGAAACTTGGGCTCATGCCCAAGTGCGCGCTGAGGCCCGAAGCAGTTAGGCGTCCTGAGAAATTCACATGAATGAGTCAGAGCAAGAGATCATTGATCGGCTGAACTTCAACCGCTTAACAATCGATCCTGATGACAAGGGTTCCTACGGTCCGCCGGGGGAACTCTATCATTACACATCG
>DASUNJ010000596.1:0-5216 GCA_036277235.1 Thermoanaerobaculia bacterium
CTTCTCGCGCACCCGCGGGCCGTCCCCGCCGTCGATGCCGCTGAGCGAGCGCTGGTGGACGGCGATGACGGTCAGCGGGAAGGCCGCGCCGTTGGCGGTATAGGAGCCTTCGAGCACCAGAGGCGGCCGGTCGTTGAGGAGGAAGGTCATGTTGTTGAACTCGAACTCGTCGCCCTTGCCGAACTGCTCGATCGAGTCGACGTCCACCGTGTCGCGCACCAGGAAGCCGACGTCAATGCAGCCGATGTCGTCGCCCTCCTCGAGGTAGGCGGTGTAGCTCACGCTCGGATCGTCGGCGAGGATCTGCGCCGCGAGCGCCTGCAGCGTGCCGAGGTTCTCGACCTCGGAGACCGCCAGCACGTCGGGCGAGCCGAGCACGGTGCGGATCTGGAGCGAGAACTTGTTCAGCCGGTCGGCGAACTGCTGCGCCGTGGCCACGTCGTCATCGCAGGAGGGGTCGTCCGTGGTGTCGAAGAGGCGGAAGAGGTTCTGGCTGGCGACCGTGAATTCGCCCGCCGCGCGCGAACGCACCGGAGAAGGCTCGATCGTGCCCACCACTTCCAGCGTGGTCGGCCAGATCTGGTAGTCGCTGAAGGAGAAGGCGAGCGGTCCCTCGGCCACGACGACCACCGAGCCGGCCGCGAGCTCGATCGTGGGTCCGCCGAGCCCGTTGTCGATCTCGAAGATCTCGGGGTTGCCGTCGAAGACCGGCAGTCCGGGCAGACCGGGGAAGAGGATGCCCGGCTCGCGGAAGGTGCGGCCCGGAGCGGCAACGACCGAGGACTCGCCGAACTGGTTGGTGGGGCCGGTGACGGTGCCGTTCTCGACCCGCACCAGCATGTTCTCGTAGCGCTCCATCTCGGTCGCCGGCTGCGGCTGGTTGGGAGAGGGGACGGTCGGGCCGAAGAGGACCGCGGCGGGCAGCGGATTGCCGGAGGAGATCCCCGTCACCTCGATGACGCCGCTCATCTCGGTCATGTTGAAAAACTCGACCACGCCCGCCTTGACGTCCACCAGGTCTCCGACCAGGACGGTCGGAGCCGAGCCGGTGAAGACGTAGAGGCCGTCCGAGGTCTCGGGATCGGCGTCGGGGGTCGGGTCCTGGATGAAGAAGCCGTCCGCACCCACGGCGGTGACCACGTTGTTCTTGGTCAACACGGTCTGGCCGGCGAAAGGCGAGGTCAGGCCGTTGCCCTGGATCTCGTAGATCTCCTTCTCCGTGACCGTGACGTTGCAGGCCCCATTGGCGTCGCCGGGGTAGCAGCCGAGCCCGTCGAAGGTGTTGTTCGCGAAGCCGTTCCACTCGACGGCGGGATTGAAGGCGTCGCCGCCGTTGGTGTCGCCGCCGGTCACCGTGGTCTTGCGGCGGATGGTGTTGTCGGCGGTCGAGGTCAGCCCCGTGCCCCACTCCGTCCCGGGATCGAAGCCGGTCTGGCCGATCACGTCGAGGACGGTCGTCCCCTTGCGCAGGACGACGGCGTCGTCGCCGTTGAACCAGCCGGAGCCGTTGGTCTGGTCGGCCTCCGCCAGGATGGCGGCGTCGGCCGCGGCCTGGGCGATCACGAACACGTCGCCGTCGGCCACCGTGCCGGTCAGATTGATGGTCAGGGTCGAGACCGGGTTGCCGTTGAAGAACATCTGCACGTTGTACCCGGAGGCGCCGAGATTGATAGCCGCGCCGGTGTCATTGAAGATCTCCAGCGCCTTGTTGTTCGAGCTTCCCTCGATGTACTCGCTAAAGTAGAGATCGGCCGCGTTGGCGGCGACTGGGGCGGTCAGAGCAAGCAGGCCCAAGAGCATCCCGGCGAGGAGCCGCCTCGGGACGCAAGGGCAGGGAGCGGGGCTGAGCATTCGCAAACACTCCTTCCAGATGACAGGGGAACATTCCGGGGAAAACGGCCGCAAACCGGCCGGGTAGTCTACAAGGTATCGGTGCGAGTTGACCGCCAAGGCGCCAGAACGTGACGCCGGGGTGAATTGTTCCCGGCGCTGGCGCTATTCGGGAGGCAAAAGGAACCCGCAGCGAGGCCCGCTGGCTGCGGCGAGCCGACGGTCCAGGGTCGCCAAGGGGAGATCGAGCTGTTCGGCCACGGCTACGTACCAGGCGTCATAGCTCGTGACGTTCGCCCGCAGCTCCCAGACCCGCTCTGCGAAGGGGGCATAGGGAACCAGATCCAGGTCGAGCTGGAGCAGGTCGCGGGCGGCGGAGCCGGCTTCCACCCGGCCCAGCTTGCCCGCCATCTCAAGCCGGCGCAGGATGTTCGTCGCCTCGGCCAGAGCGAGGTGGGGCGCGATGAGGCCGCCGGCGCGCAGCACGTCCTCGGCCCACGCTCCTTCTGCGCCTGCGTCCGAGGTGGCGGCGACCAGCAGGGAAGCGTCGACGACCGCGCTCACCGGCGGTCCGCGTCCCGGTGCGCGAGGATCTCTTCCGGCGAGAGCGTGGTCCCCGACATCGCCTTGCGCTCCCGGATCCGTGCGAGGACCTGCTCGACCGGGGGACGCGCGGCGAGACTCTCCAACTCGGAGCGCAAGTACTCCTGCATCGACTTGCCCAGGAGCGCAGCCCGAGCGGCCAGCTCGTCCCTCACCGCGTCCGGAACATCACGGATGGTGATCTGCACACTCATGACTGCATGGTGACACCACCGACTGCATTTTGCAAGCACGCACTACTTCGCCAGCGCCGACAGCTCTTCGATCGGCCGCATCACCCCGCCCCGGATCACCCAGCGGACCTTGCGCAGGTTGGCCGCGTCCGCCGTGGGATCGCCGGCTACGATCAAAAGGTCGGCGAGCTTGCCTTTCTCGACCGTTCCGATCTCCTTGTCGCGTCCCATGGCGAGCGCTCCTCCGCGGGTCGAGGCGATCAGGACCTGCATCGGCGTGAGCCCCGCGGCCTGCATGGCTTCCATCTCGGCGTAGACCGAGGGGCCGTGGAGGGTCAGGGATTGCCGGCGTCGGTCCCCATGGCGATCGGGATGCCCGAGTCCAAAACCTTTTTCAGGTTGGCGGCAGTGATCCGGTTTCGATCGGCGTAGCGCTTCGAGAGGTTCGCTACGAGCTCTTCGGTGATCTCCTCCTCGGGCTTCGGGGTGACCTTGCCGGTCTCGGCGACCTTGGCCCGCGTCCCGGCATCGACGCAGCCGTTGGGATCGTCGATCGGCGGAGCCTGGCGGCGGACGACTCCCTCGACGAGCGCCTGGTATCCCCGGTAGACCGTCAGGGTCGGGCAGTAGATGGTGCCGGCCTTGCGGGCGAGGTCGAGGAACTCCCGGTCCACCGACTGGTCTTCGACGCTGTGGACGAGAAGCTTCGCCCGGGCGCGCAGGGCCTCCTTGGCCTCGTGCAGACCGGTGGCGTGGACGATCATGGGAAGACCGAGCCTGCTCGCCTCCTCGCCTCCGGCCCGCACCGCCGCGGACAGCTCCGCCAGGCCGCGCTCCTGCGTGCGGATGAAAAAGACCTTGACCGCGTCCGCTCCCTGGGCAGCCAGGTAACGCACGCCGGTCCGCGCCGACTCCGGATCGGTGATGTATGCGAACTGGCGCTCCCCCGGCAGGTTGAGCCAATGGTCCAGGGTCGAGAGCACAGGTCCGGCCGAGGCCACCCTCGGCACGTCGGCCGCCGGCTCGAAACGCTCGGAGAGCGCAATCGTCCAGGGGTAGCCGCCCACGTCGAAGGCGGCGGTCACGCCGGAGCAGAGGAGGGAGCGGCCGAAGCGCTCCGGGTTCGCGCGGAGGCCGGCCACGACCTCTTCATAGGGATGGCGGTCGCGGACGTCGAGCGCGTCGGGGCGGCCGTCCGCCCAGCCGGTCTGGGAGAAGTGGACGTGGGCGTCCACCAGCCCGGGGGTGATCCAGTGGCCGCGCAGGTCGACCGTGTCGATCCCGTCCGGGACGGGGCAGGCGGAGCGCGGGCCGGCGCAATCGATCTTGCCGTCGCGCAGGATCACGACCGCGTCCGGGACGGGGGCGGCGCCGGTGCCGTCCACCAGGGTGGCTCCCGTCAAGGCGCGGGGGGGAGGCGGCACGCCGGGCAGGGCGGGGAAAGCAGTGCTCACAGCGATCTTCCAGCCCTGGGGCGTCTCCAGGAAGAGGCGCTCCGAGATGCCGGCGACCTCGTCCTTGCCGTAGCGCACCCGGTAGCGGTAGGTGCCGTAGACGAGCCCGGGCCGGACCGGGGTCAGCCGAAGGTCGTCGGCGGTGATGCGGTCGGGCCAACCCTCGCCCGCGGTGGCTGCGAGACCCTCGTATCCGAGCTGGAACCCGCCGGGACCGGTGCGTATCAAAAGGTCGGACTCCAGATAGCAGGAGAGGTAGGCCTCGCGGTCCTTGTCCCGGATGGATTGAAGATTCTTCTCGAACAGGCCCCTGGCGGCGGAGATGTCCTCCTCCGGGGAAGCGGCCCCGGCGGGGCCCGCCAGGAGAGCGAGCAGGACGATCGGGACGAGGTATCTTCCTTGCAAGGTCAGTCTCCTAGCTCTCGGCACGTCTGGGGGTTGGGCGTATGGTAACAGCAAGAGCGCTGTGTCCATTGCGCGCCGCTCCCGGATGGCTTAGAGTGTGCTCCTCAAAGGCACAACCGCAATGGGCGGGTGACCCAGGGAGACCCGAGAACGGATGACACCCGCGATCGAACCCGCGTACCGACGATCCACCGGCCTGGTCGACGTGCTCGACCGGGTTCTGGACAAGGGGCTGGTCATCGCCGGAGACATCCGGGTGTCCCTGGCGGAAGTCGAGTTGTTGACCATCCGCATCCGCCTGCTGGTCTGCTCGATCGACAAGGCCGAGCAGATCGGGCTGGACTGGTGGCGGCAGGATCCGAACCTGTCGGTCGCCGCCCGACAGCTCTCGCTCGAGAACGAGACGCTGCGCCAGCAGATCCGGCAGCTCGAAGAGAAGGTTGCAGCGTTGGCGGTAGAGCGTCCTCGCCGGGAGGGCGCGAGAGCCCGCCCTGAAAAAAAGAACTCCAGGGGGTAGCAAATGCCGGTCGAACGAGCTTCCGGTGGAACCAGTCTGATCGACGTCCTGGACCGGGTCCTGGACAAGGGCATCGTCATCGATGCCTGGGTACGGGTGTCTCTGGTGGGCATCGACCTGCTCACCGTCGAGGCCCGCGTCGTGGTGGCGTCGATCGACACCTACATCAAGTACTCGGAAGCGGTCGCCCTGTCGCCTTCGGTGTCGCGTCCGGCCATCGAGAGTCGCACGTCC
>DASUNJ010000597.1:0-2904 GCA_036277235.1 Thermoanaerobaculia bacterium
CTCCAGAAAGATCGGCTCCGCGGCCGCTGGCAGCCGGTCCAGGAGCGAGCGCTGGGTCAGCACCAGCCGCGCACCGGCGTCCTCCACCATGAAGGCCAGCCGCTCCACCGGGTACGCGGGGTCCAGGGGGACGTAGGCGCCGCCGGCCTTGAGCACCCCCAGCAGGGCCGCCACGAGGTCCAGGCTCCGCTCCAGGCAAACCCCGATCCGCTCCTCGGGCACGACGCCGAGCTCGCGCAGGCGGCGCGCGATCCCCCCTGCCCGCCGGTCGAGCTCGCGGTAGGTCAGGCCCTTCCCGTGGCGGACCACGGCCAAGGCGCCTGGCGTCCTTTCGACCTGCGCCTCGAAGAGTTCGTGCAGACAGAGGTCCGCCGGACCAGTCGAGCCGGTGGCGTTCCAGTCCACCACGACCTGCCGCCGCTCCACCTCCGCCAGCCAGGGCAGCTTGGAGAGGCGGTGCCCGGGCGCCTCGATCATCCCTTCCAGGAGCACCCGGAAGCTTCCGAGCCACCGCTCCAGGGTGGCGCCGTCGAACAGGTCGGTGTTGTGCTCGAGGGATCCCTGCAGGCCGGCCGCCGTCTCCTGGAGCGACAGGGTCAGGTCGAACTTGGCCGTCTCTCCCTCGGCGGCGAGCGGGGTGAGGGTCAGCCCCGGCAGCTCGAAGGAGCCGCGGGGAGCGTTCTGCAGCACGAACACGACCTGGAACAGGGGGTGGAAGCTCAGGTCGCGCTCGGGTTGCAGCTCCTCGACCAGCCGCTCGAACGGAACGTCCTGGTGGGCATAGCCGCTCAGGGCCGTCTGACGGACTCGGCCGAGCAGCTCGCTCGCCGTGGGATCGCCGCCGAGGTCGGTGCGCAGGACCAGGGTGTTGACGAAGAACCCGATCAGGCTCTCGGTCTCGCGGCGGTTGCGGCCGGCGATCGGGGTACCGACGACCACGTCTTCGGTCCGTGCGAGACGGCCCATCAGCGCCTGGAAGGCCGCGAGGAGGGTCATGAACGGCGTCACGCCCGCGCGGGAGCCGAGGCGCGCGACCGCACCGGTCAGCTCCGGAGAGAGCGAAACCGGCAGGGAACGGCCGCGGAAGGTCTGCGCCGCCGGTCGCGGCCGGTCCGTCGGCAGCTCCAGGCTGCGCGGCGCACCCGCGAGCTGGCGTCGCCAATAGCCGAGCTCGGAGCTCAGGACCTCCCCGGCCAGCCAGCTCCTCTGCCAGAGGGCGAAGTCGGCGTACTGGATCGGCAACTCGGGCAGGGGCGAGGGCTCGGCGCGGGAGAACGCGCCATAGAGTGCCGCCAGCTCCTCCAGGAAGAGGCCCATCGACCAGCCATCCGCCACGATGTGATGGAAGGTGACCAGGGCCACGTGCTCCGTCTCGCCGAGGCGCAGCAGCTTCGCCCGGACCAGGGGTCCGGCTTCCAGGTCGAAGGGGCGGAGGGCTTCCGACGCGGCGAGCCGGCGGGCCTCCAGCTCCCCCTGCGCCCCGGGGAGCCTCCGGAGATCGACCAGCGGCAAGTCCAGGCGGGGCTCGGGCGAGACGACTTGCACGGGCTGGCCGCCGCTCTCGGCGAACGTGGTGCGCAACGCCTCGTGACGGCGCTCCACCTCGCGCACGGCCCTCTCCAAGACCGCGGGCGCGAGCCGGCCATCCAGGCCGACGGCCGCGGGGATGTTGTAGGCCGCGCCGCCAGGCTCGAAACGGTCGAGGAACCAGAGCCGCTGCTGAGCGAACGATAAGGGAAGGGTGCGGTATCGTGATACCGGCAGGATCGGCGGTGCCACCAGGCTCCCACCCTCCCGCAGCCTCTCGCGGATCGCGGTCGCCAGACCGGCGACGGTCGGCAGCTCGAAAAGGAGTTGGAGCGGCAGCTCGATGCTGAAGGCCTCGCGCACCCGGGACACGACCTGTGTCGCGAGCAGGGAGTGCCCCCCGGAGACGAAGAAGTCGTCCTCCCGGCCCACGCGCTCGACGCGGAGCACTTCCGCCCAGAAGCCCGCCAGGAGCTCCTCGACCTGGTCGCGCGGCGCGGCGGACGTCTCTTCCGGCCGCAGGTTGCTCGCAGGCTCGATCCGGGCCAGAGCGCGCCGGTCCACCTTGCCGGTGGGGCCCAGCGGGAAGGCGTCAACCCGGACGAACGCCGCCGGCACCATGTAGTCGGGCAGCTCCGCCCGGAGAGCGGCCTGCGCGTTCAGAGCCGCCTCCGGCGGCGCCGCCACATAGGCGACCAGCCGCTTGTCCCCCGGAGCATCCTCCCGGACGAGCACGGCCGCCTCCCGCACACCAGGCTGGCGCGCCAGGGCCAGCTCGATCTCTCCCAGCTCTATGCGGAAGCCGCGGATCTTGACCTGGTGGTCCCGGCGGCCGAGGAACTCGATCGTGCCATCAGGCCGGAAGCGGGCCAGGTCTCCCGTGCGGTAGAGCCGCTCGCCGGGCTCGCCGGGATAGGGATGCGGCACGAACCGCTCCGCCGTGAGGTCCGGCCGCCCCGCGTAGCCGCGCGCCAAGCCATGCCCGGAGGCGTACAGCTCGCCGGCCACGCCGATCGGCACGGGCGCGAACCAGCGGTCCAGCAGGACGGCGCGGGTGCCCGTGATCGGGCGGCCGATGGGTAGGGGCGACTCCACCCGTTCGGACGCGGGTATCGGGTGGCAGCAGGTGAAGGTGGTGTTCTCGGTCGGACCGTAGCCGTTGATCAGCGTCAGCCCGGGCCGCTCCGTCAGCAGGCGCCGGACGTGCGGCGGCGACAGCACGTCGCCGCCGGCCAGGAGCTGCCGGACGGAGCGCAGCCCTTCCGGGTGCTCCTCGACCATCTGGTGGAACAGGCCGGCGGTGAGCCAGAGCGTCGTCACCCCCTGGCCGGCGATGACCCGTCCCAGCTCCTCCAGGGAGAGCCTGCCCTCCGGCGG
>DASUNJ010000598.1:0-3298 GCA_036277235.1 Thermoanaerobaculia bacterium
GCGGCTTCCTGGTGCTGGGCTGCGCCATCCTGATGGGCGGCTACTGGGCCTACAAGACCCTGGGCTGGGGCGGCTACTGGGGCTGGGACCCGGTGGAGAACGCCTCGCTGATCCCCTGGCTCTTCGGCACGGTGCTGATCCACGGCCTGCACATGGAGCGCACCAAGGGAAGATACCGCCGCGCCAACTACGTGCTGGCCGCGCTGGTCTACCTGTCGGTGCTCTACGGCACCTTCCTGACCCGCTCGGGCGTGCTCGCCGACTTCTCGGTGCACAGCTTCGTGGACCTCGGCATCTCGGGCTGGCTGGTCGCGCTGATGGGCAGCTTCTTCGCCCTCTCGGTCTGGCTGCTGGCCACCCGGCTGCGCCAGGTCCCGACGAGGCCGAACGAGGACCCGTTCCTCTCCCGCGGCACGTTCATGGTGCTGTCGACGATCACGGTGCTGGTCTGTGCGGTGGTCATCACCTTCGGCACGTCCGCGCCGCTCATCACCCGCTGGTTCATGGAGAACCCGGCCCAGGTCGGCCCGACTTGGTACAACAAGGTCAACCTGCCGATCGCCCTGCTGATCGCGCTGCTGCTGGCCCTGGTCCCGTACCTGACCTGGCGTGGCGACGACCCCAAGGCGGTGCTGCGCAAGCTGATCGCGCCGGGGCTCTTCGCCCTGGCGGTGACGGTGGCCGCGGCGGCCTGGCAGGTGCGCGACCCCTTCCATCTGATGTTCGTGTTCCTGTCCTCGCTGGCCCTGGCCACGAACCTCCACAAGACGGTGGCCCGCGGACGGGCCGCGGGGATCGCGGCGGCCGGCGGCTACCTCGCGCACGTCGGCGTCGGCGTGATCCTGCTCGGCTTCCTGGCCTCTTCGGCCTACGACGAGAGCACCAAGGTGACGCTGCAGATGGGCACGCCCAAGAAGCTGGGAGACACGACGCTCACCTTCACCAGGTTCATCCCGCGCGACGGGCGTGAGAAGGAGAAGATGGAGATCCAGGTGGCGCAGCCCGGCCGCGATCCCTTCTTCGTCTATCCGAAGCTGTTCGTGAACGACCGCACCCGGCAGGTAATGGCGAACCCGGACATCCGGAGCACGCCGTTCCAGGACCTGTACGTGTCGCCCATCGACTTCGATCCCGGCCAGCTCCAGGTGCAGCTCGCCCAGGGGGAGAGCGGCCGGATCGGCGGCATGGACGTGCGCTTCGTGGGCTTCGACGTCCAGGAGGAGGACAAGGTGCAGATGGCATCGGGTGGGACGGCCACGGTCGGCGCCATGGTCGAGGTGACGCAGAACGGCAAGCCGGTCACGGTGAGAACGGTCTACCGTTTGAACCAGGTGAACGGCGCGGTGGAGACGCCGCCCGTGGCGCTGCCCGGCGGCGGCTCGATCTTCGTCTCCGGCCTCAACCCCTCGGACGGAACGGTGCAGTTCCAGGTGAGCGGGGTCTCGAACCCGGCGAAGCTGTCGATCGACGTGACCCGCAAGCCGCTGATCCAGCTCGTCTGGTACGGCCTCTACATCGTGCTGTTCGGGGGCGCCGTGGCCACCTTCAACCGCCTCCGTCAGGTGCGGAGGCGGGAAGCGGTGCTGGCGCAGGTGCAGGAGTAGAGGCTAAGCCCCGACGGCCAACCGGTCCGCCAGCGATCCCGGCAGCCCCGCCTTGCGGATGCGCCTCTGGGCTTCGGCGATCGGGTAGTCGATGCGGTGCCAGCGGACGATCCGGCGCTCGCTGTCGTAGGTCATGTACGAGGCCCGGGGGTCGCGGTCCCGCGGCTGGCCGATGGAGCCCGGGTTGACCAGGTAGCGGCCCTGCGGGTGCAGGTGTAGCGTGCCCGCGTTGCCGCGCAACGCCCTCACCCCGAGCGCCCTCCCCTCCAGCGAGAAGACCGACGGGATGTGCGTGTGGCCGAAGAAGGTCACAGGCATCGAGAACGAGGAGAAAATCTCCCAGGCGTCCACGTCGGAAAACACGTAGGTGTCCTCGTCGAGCGGCGAGCCGTGGCAGATCGCCACGCTCTCCTCGATCCGGATCGGCCCCTGGGGCAGGTCGCGGACGTAGCGCAGGTTGGCCGGGGTGAGGCGGGTGGTCGTCCACTGCGCCGCGGTGAGCGCGGTCTGGTTGAAGTTGGAGCCGCTGTCGATCCCCGTCACGACCTTGTCGTGGTTGCCCCGGACCGTGTGCAGCCGGGGTCCCAGCTCGCGCACGGCCTCCACCACCTGGTTCGGCGCGCCGCCATAACCGACCAAGTCCCCCAGCACCAGCACCGCGTCGAAACGCTTGCGCCGGGCTCGCCGCAGGACGACCTCGAAGGCGTCCCAATTGGCGTGCATGTCCGACAGGATCAGATAACGCAACGTCCTCCCCCAATCAAATCCGTATCGCAATCAATACTGCTTCAGCAGAAAGTCAATCCTCGCCGCGATCTCTTCCGGCTGCTCCTCCGGTCCCACCTCGATCGTCAGGTCCGCCCGCCGGTAGGCCGGCAGCCGCTCGCGGTAGAGGGCCAGGGCCTGGACCTCGTCGCGGAAGAGCGGCCGGTCCTGCTTGCCCAGCGACCCGATCCGGGAGACGATCGTGGCGAACGGCGGGTTCAGCCAGACCGAGACGCCGTTCGCCCGGATCCAGCGGGCGTTCGCATCGAACGTCACCGTGCCGCCCCCGGTCGCCACCACCACGTCCGGCAGCTCTCCGGTCCCCCGGAGCGCTTCCTGCTCCAGGCTGCGGAACGCCGGCTCGCCGTGGAGCTCGAAGATCTCCCGCACCGTCATCCCCGCCCGTTGCTCGACCTCCGAGTCCAGGTCCACGAACGGCACCCCGAGGCGCTCGGCCAGGTTCTGGCCGGCCGCGGTCTTGCCCGACCCCATGAAGCCGGTCAGGTAGACGCGCACGACAGTATCCGGGCCATCAGCCGCCGGCAGTTCGCACGCACGTCCCCACGGCAGACCGCCCCGATCACGGCAACGGCATCGGCTCCGGCAGCAACCACTTCGGCGACGTTGCCGGCGTCGATCCCGCCGATCGCCACCAGCGGCTTGGCGGTCAGCGTCCGCGCCCGGCGCAGGAAATCCAGCCCCACCACCGGGTCCGGGCTCGCCTTGCCCGTCGTGGGGAAGACCGGCCCGACCGCGATCACGTCCACCTCGGGGTCGGCGTCCGCGGCGCGGAGCTGTTCCTCACCATGTGTGGAAAGACCGATCCACATTTCATCGCCCACCACCCGCCGGGCGGCCGCGGGGGGCAGGTCCGTCTGCCCGACGTGCAGGCCGGCGACGGGGAAGAGGGCCGCGACGTCCGCCCGGTC
>DASUNJ010000599.1:0-2403 GCA_036277235.1 Thermoanaerobaculia bacterium
GATGAACCAGCGTGACCTCGGAGCCGCCGTGATCATCGACCAGGGGATCCGCCAGCAGCAGGCCACCGCCACGCCGCCGCCGGAGCCGCAGCGCCGCCTCTCCGACATCGCCGCCCGGGACGTCGGCCCCCGCGACCAGCCGGTCACCCGCCGGAATCCGGCCGCGCCGCCGGGCCGCGCCTCGGCGATCCCCGGCTCCCATGCTCCCTACGGCGACGCCGTGATCGCCTCCGAGCTGTCGCAGTTCTTCCTCGGCCAGAAGGCCGAGGCCGTCGAGATCTTGCAGGGGAGCCAGGGGCGGCCGCTCGCCGAGGTCACCACCAGCTCCGAAACCTCGGTCTTCCGCGCCCTGCTCACCGGCGCCAACGCCCTGCTGCACATCCGCGGACGCTACCCGCAGAAGGTGGACGGTCTCGAGATGGTGATGGTCTCCCCGACCGGCGAGCGGGCCGGTCAGTTCACGCTGACGCCCGACATGGCCGCGGATCTCGTGGCCAAGCGGGTGGGCCTGGTGTCCTTCTTCCTGAAGAACGTCCAGTTCTGACATGAAGTCTCGATTGGAGCCCATCCTTCTGCCCTTTGCCGTAGCCGTCGTTTTCGTGCTCGGCTGGCACTTCGCCGTCAAGTGGACGGGGAGCGACATCTTTCCGACGCCGGAGATGGTCGTCACCGGCACCGTGGAGCTGGCCCGCAAGGGCGTGCTGCTCAAGTACGTGGTGGCGTCGCTCTTCCGGGTGACGACCGGCTACCTGCTGGCCGTGTTCATCGGCATCCCGCTGGGGCTGCTCATGGGCTGGTTCGGCGGCGCCCGCCTGGCGTTCAACCCGGCGATCCAGGTGCTGCGGCCGATCTCGCCCATCGCCTGGATCCCGATCGCAATCCTCTGGTTCGGGGTGAGCGACCTGGCGCCGATCTTCCTGATCTTCCTGGCCAGCCTCTTCCCCATCACCACCGCGGCCATGGCGGCGGTGCAGAACATCCAGCTCGTCTACATCCGCGCCGCCCGCAACTTCGGCATCAAGGGCCTGGCCCTGTTCAAGAAGGTGGTGTTCCCCGCGGCGCTGCCGCAGATCCTCACCGGCCTGCGCCTCGCCTTGGGCGTGGCCTGGCTGGTCGTGGTGGCCGCGGAGATGATCGCGGTCAACTCGGGGCTCGGCTACCTGATCATCGACGCCCGCAACGCCGGCAAGCGCTACGACCTCGTCGTGGCCGGCATGGTCCTGATCGGCCTGATCGGGCTCGGCCTCGACTACCTGGTGCGGCGGATGGAGCGCCTGGACCAGGTCCGCTGGGGGCTGAGCCGGTAATGAGTGTGACCCGCATCGGCGGCGCCCGGCCCAAGATCTCGGTCCGGGGGATCTGGATGACCTTCCCCGCCAAGGACCGCAGCGCCCAGGACGTCCACGTCCTGGAGGACATCACCCTGGACGTGCGCGAGGGGGAGTTCATCTGCCTCGTCGGTCCGTCCGGCTGCGGCAAGTCCACCCTGCTCAACATCGCCGGCGGATTCCTCAAGGCCACCGAGGGCGAGCTGCTGGTGGACGACCGGCCCGTCGTCGGACCGGACCCGAAGCGGATCTTCATCTTCCAGGAGAACGGCGTGTTCCCCTGGATGACGGTCGAGGAGAACGTAGCCTTCGGAGTGAAACGGCCCAACGAGGCGGAGCGGCGGGAGCTGGTCCGGCACTACGTCGAGATGGTGGGCCTCACCGGCTTCGACCGCGCCTATCCGCAGGAGCTCTCCGGCGGCATGAAGCAGCGTGTGGAGATCGCCCGCGCCCTGGCCGCCGAGCCCGACGTCCTCTTCATGGACGAGCCCTTCGGCGCCCTCGACTACCTCACCCGCCTGCGCCTGCGCCACGAGCTGATCCAGATCTGGCAGCGGGAGCGGCGCACCGTGCTCTTCGTGACCCACGACGTGGAGGAAGCCGTCCAGCTCGCCGACCGCGTCGTGGTCATGGGCAAACGCCCATCGCGCATCCGCGCCGTCCTCCCCGTGCCCGTGGCCCGCCCCCGCGACCTGGACGACCCGGTCTGCCGCAAGCTCCGCGACGAGATCTTCGGCATCATGGGCCTCGATCACCACGGGCAGCGGATCGCCGCGGCCGCCGCCATGGGAACCTGAGACTGATGAGCAAGCTGACCAAGATCGCGCTCGGCTCGGTGGCCTTCTGGCTGGGGCTCACCCTGCTGCACGCCTGGCTGAACCTGGGGATCGAGCCCTCCAGCCTGCTGGGCAGGAAAGAGAAAGGGGTGGCAGAAGAGGCCCGCTTCCGCGTGGGCTTCCTGCCGGTGACCTGACACCTCACGTGCCCCGTCACGGACTGGATCAACAAGAACCAGGCCGGGAAGGGGTTCTACGAACCCGTGAGGTTCAACGGCTTCCCCGAGATCAAGGAATCC
>DASUNJ010000600.1:0-19253 GCA_036277235.1 Thermoanaerobaculia bacterium
CGAGCGTGTTGATGAAGCAGCCAATCAACCCTTCGATTTCGGCCCGATTGCGGTTGGCGATTGGCGAGCCGACGTTGATATCGTCCTGGCCGCTGTAGCGGTATAGCAAGATCTGAAAGGCGGCTAGCAGGGTCATGAACAGCGTCGCGCCCTGGCGGCCGGAGAGCGCCCGCAGCTCCCGCGTGAGAGCCTTCGGGAGATCCAGCGCCACCTGTGCTCCCCGGAAGGTCTGCGCGGCCGGACGCCGCCGGTCGAGGGGCAGGTCGAGCCCGGCGGGCGCGCCTGCCAGCCGCTCGCGCCACCAGGCAAGCAGCGGCTCCAGGACGCCCGGCATCCCCAGCCACGCCCGCTGCCAGGCCGCATAGTCGGCGTATTGCACGGTCAGCTCCGGGAGCGGCAAGCCCGCATAAAGCGCCGCCAGCTCGCGCAGAAAAACCTCGATCGAGCCGCCGTCGGAGACGGCGTGGTGCAGATTGACGAAGAGCTGATACTCCTCCTGTCCCATCTCGACCAGCCGGAAGCGGAAGAGAGGACCCCGGGCGAGGTCGAATGGCCGCCGGGCCTCCTCCACCGCGATACGCTCCACCTCGGCACCGCGCGTCTCCTCGGAAAGAGCAGCGAGATCGATCAATGGCAAGGCCACGGGCACCGCAGAAGCCAGGTTGTGGACGAAGGTGGTGCGCAGCACCTCGTGGCGGCGCACGATCTCCGCTAGCGCTGCTTGCAGCGCAGGCAGGTCGAGCCGGCCCGCGAGGCGCAGGGCGAACGGCATGTTGTAGATCGGGCTGCCGGGGTCCAACTGCTCCAGAAACCAGAGCCTCTCCTGGGCGAAGGAGAGCGGCAGGTCTCCGCCTCGGGGAAGAGGCGGGATGGGCAGGATGGACGCAGATTGTTCGCGCTCGATGCGGGCCGCGAGGGCCGCGACGCGGGGAGACTCGAAGAGGGCGCGGACCGGCAACTCGACGCCGAACGCTTCCCGCACCCGCGACACCACGCGCGTCGCGAGCAACGAATGACCGCCGAGCTCGAAGAAGTCGTCTTCGACGCCGATGCGTTCCAGCTTCAGGATCTCCGCCCAGAGCCCTGCCAGCAGCTCTTCGGTCGGCGTGCGCGGCGCGACGGCAGTCTCTGCCGGTTCCGCCCGCGGAGCACCGAGCCGGGCCAGCGCCCTGCGGTCCACCTTGCCGTTGGGAGTGAGCGGCAGGGCTTCGAGCGGCACCCAGGCTGAAGGGATCATGAACTCGGGAAGGCGGTCCTGCAGGTGGCCTCTCAGTCCGGAAGCCGTTGGTGGCACGACAAAGGCGACCAGGCGGCCCTCCAGAGCAAGGACCGCCGCGCTCTCCACGGCCGGAAGACTTTCGAGAGCCGCTTCGATCTCCCCCAGCTCGATGCGGAAGCCGCGCACCTTGACCTGGTTGTCGATCCGCCCCAGGAAGTCCAGGTCTCCATCGGCGCGGTAGCGGACCAGGTCGCCGGTCCGGTAGAGGCGCGCCCCGGGTTCCGCGCTCCAGGGATCGGGCACGAAGCGCTCAGCCGTGATGTCAGGGCGGTGCAGGTAGCCGCGGGCCAGGCCGGCCCCTCCGAGGAAGAGCTCGCCCGGCACGCCCACCGGCGCAGGCCGTAGCCAGGGGTCCAGCACCAAGGCACGGGTACCGGCCACCGGCCGGCCGATGGCGGGAGTCCGGACCTCCCCGGGTGGGATCACGGCGAACGTCGAGTAGGTGGTGTCCTCGGACGGGCCGTAGAGGTTCAGCACCCGCGCGCCCGGGGCATGCTCGTGGATACGGTCCACCAGCTCGCGCGGCAGGGGTTCGCCGGCCAGGTTGACGGCGCGCAGCGAGGCCGGCAGCCCGCCGCTCCGCACCAGCTCCGCCATCGCCGAGGGGACGGTGTTGACCAGGGTCACCGGCTCCGCCAGCCCCGGCAGATCCAGGGCGTTGCCGGCCAGCACCACCGTGCCCCCGAGGCTGAGCGGCACGAACAGCTCAAAGACCGAGAGGTCGAAGCAGACCGACGTGGAGGCGAGGACGGCGGCCAGCTCCTCCCGTGGGAACACCTCGGCCGCCCAGCGGATCAGCGCCGAGGCACTCGCGTGCTCGATCGCGACCCCCTTCGGCCGGCCGGTCGAGCCCGAGGTGTAGATCACGTAGGCCAGATTTTCCGGCCCTACCGGAACCGGGCTCCACTCCTCCTCGTCAGGCCCTTCGTCTTCCGAAAACAGGATGCGGCCGGCGAAGGGAGGCAGGCGCTCGAGAAGGGCCTTCTCCGTCATCAGCACCGGCGCCTCGGCGTCTTCCAGCAGGAAGGCCTGGCGCTCCCGCGGGTAGGTGGGATCGACGGGCGCGTAGGCACCCCCTGCCTTGAGGATGCCGAGCATGCCGATCACAAGGGCCGGCGACCGTTCCATGCAGATCCCCACCCGCTGCTCCGGTCCGACACCCAGCGCCCGCAGTCGGCGCGCCAGCTGCCCGGCCCGGCGGTCGAGCTCGCGGTAGGTCACGGTGATGTCGCCGTGCACCAGGGCCGGCGCTTCCGGCGTGCGCGCCGCCTGGGCTTCGAAGAGCTGATGGATGCAGGCCGGCTCACCGTAGAGCCGGCCGCCGCCGTTCCATGCGAGGAGCTGCTGGCGCTCGGCGCCGTCGAGCAGCGGCAGCTCCGAAAAGCGCAGCGAGGGATCGGCCAGCAACCCGGCCAGCAGCGTCTCGAAGCGGCGCAGGAACCGGCGGGCTGTCGCGGCGTCGAACAGGGCCGAGTCGTACTCCAGGTAGCCGTCCAGGTCCTCCGAGAGCGACAGCGTGAAATCGAGCTTGCTGGTACCGGTCGGCACCGGGCGCGATTCCTGGATCAGATCCGGAAGCCCGGAGTGCGCCGTCTGGTAGGCGAGCAGGATCTGCACGAGAGGAGGCCGGGAGAGGTCGCGCTCCGACTGCAGCGCTTCGACCAGCCTCTCGAAGGGGAGGTCCTGGTGCGCATATGCTTCCAGGGTCGTGTCGCGAACCCGGACGAGCAGCTCGGCCACGGCAGGATCGCCGGTGAGGTCGCCGCGCAGCACCAGGGTGTTGATGAAGACGCCGATCAGCCCCTCGGTCTCCACCTGGCCGCGGTTGGCGACCGGTGCGCCCACCAGCACGTCCTCCTGACCGGCCAGGCGGCCGAGCAGCGCCTGGAACGCCGTGAGCAGGGTCATGAACGGGGTCACCCCGTGCCGGCGGCTGAACGCCGCCACCTCGTGGGGCAAGCGTACCGGCGTCTGGCCGCCGCGCATGCTCTGCACCACGGGTCGCGGCCGGTCGGTTGGCAGGTCCAGCCCCTGCGCGGCGCCGGCAAGACGCTCGCGCCAGTACGCGAGCTGCCCCTCCAGAACTCCGCCATCCAGCCAGGCACGCTGCCAGACCGCATAGTCGGCGTACTGGACCGGCAGCTCGGGGAGCGGAGAACCCTCATAGAGCGCCGACAGCTCGCGCAGGAACACCCCCATGGACCATGCATCGGCCACGATGTGGTGCAAAGTGAGCAGCACCGTCCAGCTCGCGCTCTCGGTCCGCAGCAGGACCATCCGCAGCAGCGGACCATGGGCGAGGTCGAACGGTTGGCGGGCCGCGGCGAGAGCGAGCCGCGCCGACTCCTTGCGGCGGCTCTTCTCGGAAAGGCCGGACAGGTCGACCGCGGGCAGCGGAACCGGCGAAGGCGCCAGGATCTCCTGAATCGGGACTCCCCCGCGCTCGGAAAACACGGTGCGCAGCGCCTCGTGCCGGCGCACGATCTCGCTCACGCTGCTCTGGAGGACCCGCGCATCCAGCGCGCCAGCGAAGTCCACGGCTGCGGCGATGTTGTACACCGGGCTGCCTGGGTCCAGACGGTCGAGGAACCAGAGCCTCTCCTGGGAGAAGGAAAGCGGCAGATCGCAGTCCCGTGGTGCCCGCTCGATCGGAGGCGAGACGGTCCGCTGAACGCTCTCCATTGCTGCCGCCAGCGAGCGCACCGTCGAGGCCTCGAAAAGCAACCGCAGGGGAATCTCGACGCCGAAGACCCCGCGCACCCGCGAGACGAGTTGGGCGGCCAGCAGGGAGTGGCCTCCCAGGGCGAAGAAGTCGTCGTCAGGGCCGACCCGCTCGACGCGCAGCAGCTCCTCCCAGATCCCCGTGAGCAGCTCCTCGACCGGAGTGCGGGGCGCCGAGAGCTCCGTGCGCTCCAGCGCCACCTCGATCTGCTCCAGGGCACGGCGGTCCAGCTTTCCGTTGGCAGTCAGCGGCAGCGCCTGTAGGGACACGAAAGCAGAGGGAACCATGTAGTCTGGCAGGCGGGTGCCCAGCCAGGCGCGCAGCTCCTCGGGAGCGCCGGAGAGATAAGCCACCAGCCGGCCGTCCCGCGCCAGGACCGCCGCTTCCCTCACCTCCGGATGGGTCAGCAGCACCGCCTCGATCTCCCCCAGCTCGATCCGGAAGCCCCTCACTTTGACCTGATGGTCGAGACGGCCGAGGAACTCGATCTCGCCCCCCCGCAGCCAGCGGGCGAGATCGCCGGTCTTGTAGAGGCGCGCGCCGGGCCGGGTGCTGAACGGGTCCGGGATGAAAGCCTCCGCCGTCACGCCGGAGGCCCCCAGGTAGCCCCGCGCAAGCCCCGCGCCGGCGATGTGCAGCTCACCTGGCACGCCCACGGGTACGCGGTTCAGCCAGCGGTCCAGCAGGTGGACTCGAATATTGGTGACCGGCCTGCCGATCGTGGGCACGGCTTCCCCACCCGGAGCCACGGCTCCGGCGGTCGTCACCACCGAGCTCTCGGTCGGGCCGTAGTGGTTGAACAGGACGAAAGGCAGACCGGGCGGCGGCGGGAAACGCAGCCGGTCGCCGCCGGTCAGCAGGGCACGCAAAGCCAAGCCTACGGGCGGCGCCTCGCCCAAGCAGGCCTCGGCCAGCGGCGTGGGCAGGAAGGAGAGCGTGATGCCCTCGGCGGCCAGCCAGCGCAGCAGCGCTTCCGGCTTCGCCCGGGTCTCCGCGTCGGGGAAGTGGACGCTGGCTCCCGAAGCAAGGTAGGGCCAGACCTCCCACACCGAGGCGTCGAAGGCCGGCCCCGCCAGCACGCTCGCCCGGTCGGCCGGCGTGACCGCGTAGGTCCGCCGGTGCCAGTCCACCAGGTTGGCCAGTCCCCGATGCGGGACGGCCACCCCCTTGGGGCGGCCCGTGGAGCCCGAGGTGTAGATCACATAGGCCAGACCGTCGGCCGATGCCGGCGCTACGTGCTCCTCTTCCGCGCTCCACGGCTCGTCCCTGGTCAGCACGATCCCGACGCCGGCATCCGCCAGCATGAAGGCCCGCCGCTCCGGGGGATGGGAGGGATCGAGGGGCAGGTAGGCCCCGCCGGCCGCGAGCACGCCCAGCATGCCGGTCAGGCTTTGGAGGCCGGGCTCCATGCAGAGCGCGACCACGCTCTCCGGACCGACGCCCTGGGCACGCAGGCGGCTCGCCAGCCGGCGGGCACGCCGGCCCAGTTCGGCATAGGTGACCCGCTCACCACCCGCGCTCGCCGCGAGCGCCTCCGGCGTCCTTTCCACCCATTCCCAGAAGAGCTGGGGGGCGAGAGTCTCGACCAGTCCGGCGGTGTCGTTCCACGCCGCCAGCAACCGCCGCTCGGCTCCGGTGAGCAGCGGCAGATCCGACAGGCGCCGTTGCGGAGCGGCGGCGATCCCCCGCAGCAGGGTCTCGAAGTTCGCCAGCAGGCGGTCGACCGTCGCGGGGTCGAACAGATCGGCGCTGTACTCGAGACCGCCGACGAGGCCTTCGGCGGTCTCGCGCAACGACAGCGCCAGATCGAGCTTGGCCGTGCCTGTCCCGACCTCGACCTGGGTCATGGTGACAGGGCCCATCCGCGGTTCGGGCAGCGGCGCGTTCTGCAGGGCGAGCATCACCTGTACGAGCGGCGGCCGGGAGCGGTCGCGCTCGGGCCGCAGCTCCTCGACCAGACGCTCGAACGGCACGTCCTGATGGGCGTAGGCCGCAAGCGCCTCGTCCCTCACCCGCGCCAGGAAGGCCGGGAACGCCGGGTTTCCCGACAGATCGGCGCGCAGCACCAGATCGTTGACGAAGAAGCCGATCAGCGGCTCAAGTCCGCGCGCACCGCGGCCGGCGACCGGCGAGCCGACGAGCAGGTCGTCCTGCCCGGTATAGCGCTGGAGCAGGGTCTGGAAGGCCGCGAGCAGCACCATGAACAGGGTCGCCCCTTCCCGGCGGCCGAGGGCTTGGAGCTCATGGATGAGGCTGGCGGACAGGCGCACGGCCTGCTCGCCGCCGCGCAGGCTCCGCACCGGCGGGCGCGGCCGGTCCGCGGGCAGTTCCAGGACCTGCGGCGCCCCGGCGAGCCGCTCCCGCCACCAGGCGAGCTGGGCGTCAATAGTCAACCAGGACCGCTGCCAGACCGCGTAGTCCGCATACTGCACCGGCAGCTCGGGGAGCCGAGAGCCCTCGTAGAGCGCCGACAGCTCGCGCAGGAAGACGCCGATCGACCAGCCGTCGGAGACGATGTGGTGCTGGACCACGAGCGCCACGTGGCTTTGCGGCGCAAGCCGCAGGAGCAGCGCGCGGAGCAGCGGCCCTCGGGAAAGATCGAAGGGGCGCCGCGCCTCAGCCGCGAGCAGGCCTTGCGCCTCACCGGGGTGTCCTGTGAGATCGATCACCGGAAGAGCCAGCGGCGCGGCCGGCGCGATGACCTGAACCGGCCGCCCGTCGCTGCCCCCCTGGAAGGTGGTACGCAGGGCCTCGTGCCGCTGCACGATCCCGGTGAGTGCCCGGCCGAAGGCCGCGATATCCAGCTCGCCGTCCAGCCGGGCTGCGAAGGGCATGTTGTAGGCCGCGCTGCCGGACTCCATCTGGTCCAGGAACCAGAGCCGTTCCTGGGCGAAGGAGAGCGGGATCTCCCCCGTTCGGGGAACGGGCACGAGCGGCGGCGAGGCGGCGAAGCGGGCGTGCTCGATCCGCGCTGCGAGCCCGGCCAGCATGGGCGCCTCGAACACCGCCACCAGGGGCAGCTCAGTGCCCAGCAGGTCGCGCACGCGGGCCACCAGCCGGGCCGCCATCAGCGAGTGGCCGCCGCAGACGAAGAAATTGTCCTCCGGTCCTGGACTCTCGACTCCCAGCAGCTCCGTCCAGATGCCGGCGAGCAGCTCCTCCATCGGGGTGCCCCGCTCCCGTCCGGTACCGGCGGCTCGCTCAGGCGCGGGCAGGGCCTTCCGGTCCAGCTTGCCGTTGGGAGTCCGCGGCAGAGCCGGAAGGAGCACGAAGTCGGAGGGGACCATGTACTCGGGAAGCCGTTCCCGCAAATGGGCTTGCAGGTCCGCTGGTTCCTGAGATACGACGTAGGCCACCAGCCGGTCCTCGCGAGCCAGGACGGCAACTTCCTCAACGCCGGGGCATGCGGCGAGCGCCGTCTCGATCTCTCCCAGCTCGATGCGGAAACCGCGCACCTTGACCTGATGGTCGATCCGGCCCAGGAAGTCGAGCTCGCCCGAGGCCCGGTGGCGCACGAGGTCGCCCGTCCGGTAGAGCCGCTCCCCCGGCCCGCCCCAGGAGTCCGGCAGGAACGCGGCCGCCGTCAGCTCCGGCCGGTTCAGGTAACCGCGGGCGAGGCCGCTGCCGCCCAGGTACAGCTCGCCCGCCACCCCCGGCGGAACGGGCTCGAAGCCCTGTCCAAGGACGTAGGCCCGGCTCCCCGCGACAGGCCGGCCGATCGCAGGCGGGTCGTGGCGCGGCACCAGGGACCACGTCGAGTACGTCGTGTCCTCCGACGGGCCGTACAAGTTGAAGAGGCGCTCGACCGTCGGGATCGCGTAGATCTGCTCCGCCAGCGCTCCCGGCAGCGGCTCGCCGGCAAGACAGACGGTGCGCACCGACGCCGGCACTCCGCGCAGGCGGACCAGCTCGGCCATGGCCGAAGGCACGGTGTTGATCAGCGTGATCTCGCCGCGCGCCGGCAGGGCAGGCAGCTCCAGGGCATTCTGGGCCAGCACCACTTTGCCCCCCTGCGCCAGTGGCACGAACAGCTCGAAAACCGAGAGGTCGAAGCAGATCGAGGTCGCGGCGAGCACCCCGGCCAGCTCCTCCGGCGTGAACAGGCCGAGTGCCCAGCCGACCATGGCGGCAGCGCTGCGGTGCTCGATCGCCACCGCCTTGGGACGGCCCGTGGAGCCCGAAGTGTAGATCAGGTAGGCGAGGTTGCCAGGACCGGCCAGGGTGACTGAACCTTCTTCTCCCGCCTTGCCGTCCAGCAGGACGATCCGCGTCCCTCCCGGGGGCAGGCGCCCCAGGAGCCGCTCCTGGGTGAGCAACACCGCCGGCCTTGAATCCTCCAACAGGAACGCCACCCGCTCTGCCGGATAGGCAGGATCAATCGGCACGTAAGCGCCGCCGGCCTTGAGCACGGCCATCAGCCCTGTCACCATCTCCACCGACCGCTCGGCAAACAGGCCTACCCGCACCTCAGGCCCAACCCCCAATGCCGCGAGCCGGTGCGCGAGCCGCCCGGCACGCGCGTCGAGCTCGCGGTAGGTGAGCCGAGTCTCGCCGCCGACCAGCGCTTCAGCCTCGGGCGTGCGTGCCGCCTGGGCCTCGAAAAGCTGGTGCAGGCACCACCCGGAGAGCGGCGCCGAGCCCGTGTCGTTCCAGGTCCGCAGCACCTGCTCCAGATCTGCCGGCGAAAGCAGCGGCAGCTCGTAGATCCCGGCCAGAGGGCTTTCGATGATGCCGGCGAGCAAGTGCGCGTAGTGCCCCGCGAACCGAGCCATCGTCGAATCGTCGAAGAGGTCCGCGTTATACTGCAGGCTGATTCCCAGGCCATCCGCGACCTGCGCCGCAACCAGCGTCAGATCGAACTGCGACCGCCGCTGCTCCAGCGGCCAGGGCTCGATCACGAGTCCTCCGAGATTCATCCCGGCCCCCTCCGCCCCGAGGGCGAAGGCCGCCAGCGCCTCGTCGTCCGCGCTCCGCACCTGCTGCAGCACGAACATCGCCTGGAAGAGCACTGGCCGGCTCGGATCCCGCACCGGCTGCAGCCGCTCGGCCAGCAGCGCGAGCGGCAGGTCCGCATGAGCGAGCGCGCCGAGCACGGACCGCTTCCCTTCCGCCAGCACGCCCTCGAGCGTCGAGGCGGCGGAGAAACCGGCCCGCAGCACGACCGGGTTGACGAAGTAGCCGATGGTCCCCTCGACCTCCGCCACCGGTCGCCCCGCGGTCGGCGAGCCGACCAGCACATCGTCCTGACCGGTGTAGCGGTGGAGCAGCACCTGGAAGGCGGTCAGCAGGGTCACGTAGAGAGTCGCCTGCCGCTCCCGGCTGAACCGACGGAGCCCCTCGGCGAGATCCGCGGGCAGGCGCAGCGAGCGTGAGCCGCCGCGGTAGGACTGCACCGGCGGGCGCGGCCGGTCGGCGGGAAGGTCGAGGTGCGGCAGCTCTCCAGCCAGCCGCTCCAGCCAGTAGCTCCAGAGCCGCTCCCCCTCGGCACCCGCCAGCCGCTCCTCCTGCCAGACGACCCAATCCCGAAAGTCGAGGGGCGCAGGCCCGAGCGCCGCCCGTTCAGCGGCATGGAGCTTGCCGAGCTCCCGGGCCAGCACCGCCAGCGACCAGAAGTCGCCGATCATGTGATGGATCACCAGCAGCAGCACGCGCTCACCGTTTTGCGCGGGGGCCCATGGGAAGAGGACGACGCGCAGCAGCGGACCGCGCTCGAGATCGAACGGCTGCCAGGCGGCTTCGGCCATGCGCTCGTCGAGAGTCTCCGGCGAGGCGTCCTGCTCCAGAATCTCGACTTCAAGGCTCTCGTGCACGCGCAGCACCGGCTCGCCGCGCACCTCCGCGAAGGTCGTCCGCAAGGCCGGGTGACGCTGGCCCAAGCCGGCGAACGCCCGCCTCAAAGCGGCAATGTCGAGGCCCGACCGGATGCGCGCCGCCGCCACGACGTGATTGACTCCGCTGTCCGGCGACAGGCGGTCGAGCACCCACAGGGCACGCTGTCCCATGGAAGGCCGGCCGTCGCCTGCCTCGCCGGAGAATCTGCGGGAGATCGGGGCGGTCCGCGGACCTTCCTGCCGCGCCAGGACCTCCTCCGCAAGCCGGCCCAGGGTCGCGCCCTCCAGGAGATCAGTCAGCGGCAGCTCGATGCCGAAACCCGCCTCCAGGGCGGCCTTGAGCTCGATGGCCCCGAGGGAGTCGAGGCCGTGGGCGGCGAGCGGCAGGTCCGGATCGATCCGGGCAGGCGGAATCCGGAGGGCGCGCGCGGCCTCCTGGCGCAGAAAGGGCAGCAGTTCCTGCGGCGTATGCACGACCTCGCCGGCGTCCGCCTCCGGCTCGGGCTCAGCCTGGACCGGGACGGCGCTTCTCGCCACCACGGTCAGCTCGCCCGCCAGGTAGTCGCGCCGGCAGGCGCGGCGCTGGACCTTGCCGCTCGAGGTCTTGGGCAGCGTCGCCACCCGGATCAGCACGACCTCGTGTACCTGCACCTCGTGGTCCTCGGCGACCGCCTGGCGGACGGCTTCCACCACCTTCTCGTGGCCGTCTCGGGCCGTGCGCTCGAGCTCCGCCACGACCACCAGGCGCTCCTCGCCCGCAATGTCCACGGAGAAGGCCGCCGAGCAACCAGGGCGCAGCGCGGGATGCGCTGCCTCGACCGTGGATTCAATGTCCTGCGGGTAGTGGTTGCGGCCGCGGAGGATGATCAGATCCTTGAAACGGCCGGTGACGAACAGCTCGCCGCCATCGAGGAATCCGAGATCGCCGGTGCGCAGAAACGGCCCTTCGCCCGCCAGCCGGACGCCGAACGTGGCCAGCGTCTCCTCCGGCCGGTTCCAGTAGCCCTGCGCCACACTGGGGCCGGCCACCCAGATCTCCCCCACCACGCCCGGCGAGCAGGGCACTCCGGTCTCGGGATCGACCACCGCCAGCCGCTGATCCTCCAGGCACTGACCGTTGCCCACGAGCCGCTTCCCCTTGGGAGACGCCCCGTCCTCGAATGCCCGCTCGACCGTGCCGGCGCCCGGCATTCCGCCGCTCGCGATCAGCGTCGCCTCGGCCAGGCCGTAGCAGGGATAGAAGGCCTGCCGCCGGAAACCGCAAGGAGCGAAGGCCTCGGCGAAGCGCTCCAGGGTCTCGGCCCGTACCGGCTCGGCGCCGCTGAAGGCCAGCTCCCAGCTCGACAGGTCGAGCGTCTCCCGCTGCGCCGGCGTAATGCGGCGCACGCACAGGTCGTAAGCGAAGTCGGGACCGCCGGAGATGGTGGCGCGCTCCTGCGAGATCGCCGTGAGCCAGCGCAACGGGCTTTGCAGGAACGTGACCGGTGCCATCAGCGTGGTGGGAAACCCGCCGTGGACCGGCTGCAGGATGCCACCGATCAGCCCCATGTCGTGGTAGGGCGGCAGCCAGATCACGGCGCGGGTCGCGGCCGAGTAGCCGAAGCAGCGGCGCAGCTCGCGCGAGTTGTGGAGCAGGTTGCCATGGGAGAGCATCACCCCTTTGGGTGTGCCGGTGGAACCCGAGGTGTACTGCAGGAAGGCGAGGGCCTCCTGCCCCACTCCCGGATCCTGCCAGGCCGCGGCTCCGTCAAGGTCTAGGCTGTCCGTCTCCAGCCAGCGGACGGCGGCGAGCCAGGGCTCGGTCTCCTGCCAGCCGTCGACGCGGCCGAGGATGGCGGCCGTGGTGAGCGCCACGCGGGGCCGCGCATCTTCCAGAATCGCGCGCAGGCGCGGCAGGCTGCGGTTCAGCCGCGGCGGGTAGGCGGGCACCGCGATGGCGCCCGCATAGAGGCAGCCGAAGAAGGCCGCAATGTACTCGAGCCCCGGCGGATAGAGCAGCAGCACCCGCTCGCCGCGCGCGCCGCGCTCCGCGAGCAGCACCGCGATCGCCCGCGCACGCTCGTCCAGTCCGGCATACGAAAGCCGATCCTCCTCGACCCTCTCGCCCTGAGTGTCGCTCAGAAACGTGAACGCGCGCGCCGCGGGGCTCTCGCGAGCCCGCGTCCGCAGCATCGCGATCAGAGTCGAAAATTCGAGGGAGGGAAGAAAACCTTTCATAACGACAGCAGGTAGGTGAATTTCAGAATCGCCTGGCGCTCCCGGCTGGTGCGATCGGTCAGCCCGGGGGCGATCCAGTTGTGGTTGTAGACCAGGAAGATGTCCGCGCCCGGCTTGTAGATCCAGTTGAGGCGCAGGTTGAGGGAGATCAGGTCAGCCGTGTCGTTGTACTGGATGAACGCGTTGGCGGCGAGACGCGGCGTGGGGGACACGCTCAGGCGCTGGCGCCAGACGTTGGCGATGAACGAGCCCGCGGGCAGATCGACCTCGTCGCGGGTCCACCTGGTCTCGGCGCGGAAATACCGGCTGGGACGCAAACCCACCGTGATCACGTTCGAGAACCGCTCGCCGTCGAAGAACTGCCCCGTGAGCACGGACCCGGTGACGACGACCCGCCGGTAGGGGTTGGTCGTGTAATTGATGCCGTAGTCGTTGAAGTCGTATTCGCCGGGAGGGATGACGATCCCGGCCTGGATCGCGAATGGCTCCAGGAGCCGCTCGCGGTTGATGTCGACGAACGCCTGGAACTGGTCCTCCGAGTCGAGGATGAAGCCGAAGAAGTCGAGCCGGGTCGAGAACGTCTCCAGGCGGTCGTCCATGTCGGTGATGATCTCGGCCTGCGCGTCGAGCAGGAGGCTGCGGACGTTTCCCAGCTTCGGCCGCGGCTTGTAGGACACCGTCGGCGCGTAGCGGCGGATGCCGTTGCGCAGCAGGAAGCCGACCTGGGGATCGAAGCTGTCGCCGATTTCCATCGCCTCCATGGCCCAGAGCCAGTCCTGCCCCGTCCATACCATCGTCGCGCCGCCGGCTTCGTCCGACTTGTCGTCCACGACGCCGATGTCGTCGACAAAAGGGCTGGAGCTGCGGCTCGAGGCGAAGAACGTGTTGATGTTCAGCTTCGGCAGCGGGTTCAGGTTGGCGTCGAGGCCATAAACCTGGTTCGTGCCGATGCCCTCCTGGTCGCGGTTGGTGAAGATCATCCCCACCGCGGAGCGCTCACCGACGTTGCGCTTCACGCGCACGACGCCCCAGTTGTCCTCCGGGATGCCGCCCACGAAGCCGCTGTTCTGCTGATCCAGGAAGTCCGTCGACGCGTTGAGCACGCCGAGGCTCCAGTCGCCGACGCGGCCGGTGACCCGGGCGCCCCACCGGATCGGCACCGGCACGCCGTTGTCGGCGATGCCGATACGCCGCGAGAAGAAGAGCTCCAGCGGCGTGCCACCGATCTGGCTCGGCGGCACGAACTCGAAGATCCCGGCGTTCTCCAGGAAGAACTCCCGCTTCTCGTCGAGGAACAGCGAGAAGCGCGTCAGGTTCACCTGCTGATCGTCCGCCTCGGCCTCGGCGAAATCGGTGTTGTAGGTCAGGTCGAGCGCCAGGCCGCGGGTGATGCCCCACTTGAGGTCCAGCCCGAGGTCGGACCTGCCGTCGTCCAGGCCGGTCACGTCGAACTCCGTGCGCGAGCTCACCGCGAAGGGCTTGAGCTGCAGGTTCAGGCCGGACTCCAGGCCGTTCAGGCCGGTGATGTGGCCGGCGCGCGACATGCGCACGAGACTGGCGTCGCGGCCCACCTGCACCCAGTAGGACTGCTCCGCCTTGCGCGCGACCAGCCGGCGGACGTTGAAGCCCCAGGTGTCTGTGCCGGGGTCGAAGCGCAGCGTAGAAAAGGGGATCGCCATCTCCGCCGTCCAGCCCTCGGGGGTGATGCGCGCGGCGGCGGTCCAGACCCCATCCCAGTCGCTGTTCAGGCTGCGCCCCTCCTCCGAGGACAGGGCATCCAGAATCGCGCCGGCAGGATTGACCTCGAGGAAGTACGAGTTGCGGTGATCGTGGAAGGTGTCGATCACCACGATCACCGCGTCGTCGCGGAACAGGCGGCCGTCGCGCTCCAGCTCCTTGGCGACGATCCGATCGGGTTCCGAATCGAAGCAGCGGAACCCGATGTAGAGCATCGTGGGCGTGTAGACCACCATGAATTCCGTGGGCTCGGTGGCGGGCTCTTCCGGCTTCTCGCGCTGGGTGAAGCCGCTCGCCACCTGGGCCCGCGACCACGCCTCCTCGTCGAGCCGTCCATCGACCTGCAGGGGGTCGGACACCACGAGGGCTTCCACGGTCGAAAATGGCATGTCATGCTGCGCCACCGCCGGCCGCGCGAGCAGCCCCGCGGCGAGCAGGCCCGCGGCGAGGACAATCACGGGCGCTCTTTCCGAGCACCTGGAACCTTTCATCGATCTCGCCACTTCGTCAATTCCTATGAATCAAGGAAAAAATTACGTTTGTATATCTGCGCTTCATGATCATTAGATTTCAGGACAAATGGTATCATAATATCTGCCCCTGTCGGTTGGGCTGAGACGCTGCCAGAATCCACAAATTCCGAGGGAGGACCGATGTCCAAGAGCATTCTCGTCGTGGGCGCCACGGGCAATTACGCACAGCCTGTTGTATGGCAATTGAGCAAGGACGGGTTCGACGTCCGCGTCTTCACCCGCAAGCGCGAAAAAGCGGTCAAGTTCTTTGGCGAGAAGTTCCCGATCTTCGAAGGCAACATCGAAGACGACGAGTCGCTGCGCAAGGCGCTCGCAGGTTGCTGGGGCGTGCACATCAACATGCGCGGCTGGTGGAAAGACCACAGCCACGACCGCCTCGAGCACCGGGGCACGGCCAACGTGGTCCGGCTGGCCAAAGAGGCGGGGGTCCAGCGGCTGACCTATCTCTCGGACGTCCACGCCTGCGAGACGTACTCCTCCCTCCCCCACCTCAAAGCCAAGCTCGACGCCGAGAAGGCAATCCGCGCCAGCGGCATCCCCTTCGCCATCTTCGGCTGCAGCTTCTTCATGGAAGGCTGCCATCACCTGGAGAAGGGGGATGTCATCCGCGTGCCCGTGCTGAGACAGCCCTACCATTACGTGGCCGCGAACGATTACGCCGCCATGGTTTCGCAGGCCTACCAGGCGCCCGAGGCCCCGAACACGCGGATCGACGTCTACGGACCCGAGGCGATTCCGGCCCATCAGATAACCGAGGACTTCATCGCGATGGTGCGGCCCAGCACCAGGATCATCCCCATCCCCATCTGGGCCGCGACGCTCTACATGTACCTGATCCGGCACAAGAACCGGCAGTACTCGATGAGAGTCGTCAAGATGTACAGGAAGCACGGCGAGCCGGGAGACCCGAGCCAGGTCGACACCTCGCTCGGGCGGCCCACCACCACGTTCCGCCAGTGGTGCGAAGCGCAACGCCCGTCGGCGTCCGCCGGCTGAAGCCCCGCTACGGCGCGAGCATCTCGCTGCGCGCCTGCGCCTTGAGGTTGAGGACGCGCCGCATCAGGTCGTTGCGCTTCGAGCTGTTTTTCGTGCCGTAGGCCTGCCTCTCGAGCACGAAGGCCTCCTTGAGCTTGCGCACGGCGAAGAGATGCAGGCTCCTCTCCTCGAGGACCTGGAAGGCATCCTCGGTGTCGAACGAGGCGATGTCGATCAGCATGCGCGCCTGCTGAGTGTCCTTGTCGATGGCCGCCTGGTCGAGCTCCGCCGACGAGCGGATGTTCTCCAGCGCGTTGAGGACGCGCAGCAGCGCGGCCACCGCCTCCACCTGGGTGGTCTCGAGGTGGATGCCGATGCCGCCGGTGTCCTGACCCCGGAGGCCGACTCCGGCCGGCGAGTTGTTGAAGGCCGTGCTGTTGTAGAAGTCAACCGCCTCCTCGATCGTGGAGACCGCGTTGTTGTGGAAGAAGGGCGCGGTGTCCGCGGCCTCGATCACCGACACGCTGTTGAACCGGCCGTTGCCGAAGCCGATGGGCTTGCCGTTGCCGTCGAAACGGGCGTCGGTGCCGAAGCCGCCGTCGATCGGCATGCCGCCGGGCTGGACCAGGGCAAAGGGGTGATCGGGGAGCTTCTCGATGCCGACGTCGAAGTTGCGGTTCTGGTTCCCCACCGACACGTTGGCGCCGCCGTTGAAATGGCAGCGGTTGCACTTGCCGGCGGCCACGGTGCCCCTGACCGAATCGCCTGCCAGGTAGATCTCCTGGCCGCGGGTGACCACGGGCGACCGGAAGCGCATGGATGGCAGGTCGGGATCCTCCTGCCGGCCGAGGGCGAGCTGGAACGCGGCCATGGCGTCGAGCTCCTCGTCGGTCGGCACCCGGAAGTCGGTGCCCGGGGTGCGGTCGAGCCTGCGCGTCATGTGCTGGGTGAGGGCGCCCAGCGCGAACTCGCGCAGCGAGCCGCTGCCGGGCGCGCCGTCGCCGCCCCAGCCGAGCCGCTCGACGGGCGGGATGGGCTCCTGCGCCGAGCCGGGCTGCGGCTGCCGGGAGAAGAGCATGGCGAGGGTGTGCGGCACCCCCCGCAGCACGAACTTGCCTCTCAGGTCGGCGAATCCGTCCGGGTTCTCCAGCACCAGCCCGAACTGGCGCAGCGACACCCCGTTCTCGAGGTTCTGCGCCAGGTCCGGATTGGTCTCGAAGACGAAGAGCGGATCGTTCGCCGGCAGCGTCGCGATAAACCTGGGATCGATCGTGAAGTTGTTGCGCGCCGGATGGCAGGTGCCACAGGTCCGGCCGTTGCCGTTGAACTTCTCGTTCTGAAAGACCTCGGCGCCCAGCGCGACCAGCGGATCGAGCGAGTCGAACGGCGACGCGAAGGCGGGCGCGGGACCGAGGAACGAGGCGAGGCTGGCCACCGCATGACCAGGCTGGAGCCTGGGCTGGAGCGCGGGCTTGTGCCGTCCCTGGGAATAGAGCCTCTGGAAGAGATCGGGAGATCCGAAGAGCACGCCCTCCTCCGGTCCCCTGCCGGCCCGCGACACGGCCATGAGGTCGACCTCGAAGCGGTCGAAGAACGCGGGATCGAGCCGGGCCGCCAGGCGGGCGCTGCCATTGCCTGCCGTCAACCGGCCGAGCCGGTGAGCCTTGTCCGCGAGATCCGGCATGGCGCTGCCGCCGGCCGCATTGTCCACCAGCCAGACGTCCCACGCCGAGCCGGGCTCGAAGCCGCTGAGGTCCACCCGGGCGTTGCCGCCGAGCAGGTCGAGGCGCACGATCCCGCGCGCCTGGGTCTCCTCCGTGGAAAAGCCCTTCGACATGCCGAGCGAAAAGGCGACGTCGCGGTCCCCGCCGCGCGCCGCGTGGTCCGCCGACCAGGCCTGGAAGGCGGATCTCACCGCGGAGGCGTTCGCCACGCCCGACCTTTCTCCGGGCTCGGGCCGGGCCTGGAAGAGCAGAGCTGACGGCAGCCCCAGAGCCAATGAAGTCCCCAGCGCACCCAGGAGTAGCTTGTGTCTCGTTCGCATGGTTTTCCTCCCGTCAGGAACCAAAACGCCATCCAACAGTCAGGCCCGCCCCGAAGTCGGTGGCCTGATACGAAAAGCGGAACCCTTCCACCGCGCTCGGCTCCGTCACCTCGGCGCCGAAGTACCGGCGCGCCCGGACCTCCGGCAGGATGAAAAAGCCGTTGCCGAGCTGCCACGCGTACCCGAGTCCGGCGTGGGCGGTGAAGATGTTTGTGATGTCGGAATCCGTGAACGGCACGCCGATGAAGACCACGTTGATCCTGGAGTCGATCATGGCGATGCCGGGACCGCCGAAGACCACGAAATTGCCGTTCCGCGGAAACCACTGTACGGAGAGATCGAGGTTGGTCAGGTCCGCGCTGACGTTGAACAGGTCGAAGTCAAACGGCAGGATCGCCGGATCGACCGTCTCCTCCAGCGTCACCCGGCTGAAGCTCCACTCGAACCCGACCTGGGGACGGACCCTGTAGCCGCCGCGCACGTCGAAGACGTCGGTGCCGCTCTTGCCTTGACCCTCCGGCTGGTACCTGCCGGCGGAGACGCCGAAGTAGAACTGGGCCGAGGCCGGCACCGAGACGCAACCGAAGGCGACCCCAAGCAGGATCCCGCGGACCAGAATCGACTTCGCAAACAACGAGATCTCCCCGCGCAGCAGCGCTGTAACCTCAACAGGTAAGCATCCATATTACACGGGTAGACCCCTCTACCCAACGGGTAGACCCCTCTACCTGGCGGGTAGACCCAGCTACCTGGCGGGTAGACCTGGCTACCCAACGGGTAGACCCCTCTACCCGGTGGGTAGGCATAGCTACCCAATGGGTAGACCCCTCTACCCGGCGGGTAGACCTAGCTACCCAAAAGCGTCAGGCGGAGAACTCTCCCGTGCCCATGGCTGAGAACGATGGCATGCGCGTTCCCCGGCCCGCGGCGTTGGCCAGATCAAGCACGAGCTTCCCGACGGCGATGTCCAGCACGCCCAGGCCGAAGGGGCTGAAGACAACGACAGAATCGTCGTCCCGCCGAGCTGGCGCCTTTGCCTCAAGGATATCGGCCAGGGTGCAGCGGATGAAGTCGCGCCCGCCGGTGATCTGCTCCGCCAGGTGGACCGAGGTCTCGGCGCGGCAGACGTGATCCACGTCATCCACGACGTTGTCACAGGCCATGATGGCCTCGGGAGCGAGGTCACGCAGCGAGATGTGCAAGAGGACAGCCCCCGCCGGGCAGAGCGACAGGTCGTGTACGTAAGGACGGGTGGCCGTGGTCGCAAAGGAGACGAGCCGGCAGGAGGCCAGCACCTCGTCCAAGCTCCCCGCGCTCTTCAAGTCGACCTCCTTCAGCTCCGATCCCAGCTCTCCGGCGAAGCGGCCGGCGCGCTCGGCATCCAGGTCGAAGAGCAGGAAGCTCCGCGCCCCGGTGAGACTGTGGAGGAACCGCGCGATCTCGAAGTTGATCCGCCCGGTGCCGATGAGCCCGACCTGCCCGGGCGTGCGCCCTTCTAAAAGGACGCGGGCTCCCAGTGCGGCGCTGGCCGCGGTGCGGCGGGCACTGATCAGGGAGCCCTCGAGGACCGCCTCCGGCCGGCCCGACGTGCAGTCGTTGAGGATGAGGAGCGCCGACGCACGGGCGATGCCGCGCTGAACGTTGGCGGGGAACGAGGAGATCCACTTCACCCCGGCGACCTCGAATTCGTCACCCAGGAAAGCAGGCAGGGCAATGATCCGATCCGCCGCATTGCCGGGGAAGCGCAGGAACAAGGAATGAGGCAGCGAGCTCTTGCCGGTGTTATGAGCCACGTAAGCCCTGCCCACGATGTCGGCAATCTCGGCTTCCCTGCCCGCGAGCAGCGCCGCGACGTCCTCGCCGCTCAGGATCAACAGGTCGTCGCCGTGCATGGGACCCTCTTGGAATCTTCCCG
>DASUNJ010000601.1:0-20148 GCA_036277235.1 Thermoanaerobaculia bacterium
GGCCGTTGGCGAGCGTCTTCTCCTCGAAAGCCGGGAAGCGGATCTCCTTGGCCGGCTTGGGCGGAGGAGGGGTCTGCTTCGCAGGCGCCTGCGCCGAGACGGGGGCGGCCATGGTGAGCGCCACGAGGAAACAGGCAAGGAGACAGGATGTAGGGGAGGGGTTTACCCCCTCCCGGGCGGGGGCCAGCCCCGCCCCTACATAGGGATCTTGATAGCTCATGGTTGCTTCTCCTGTTGGCCTTCCTGCGCGCCAGGCTTCATGGCCATGGGCAGCATGTGGACGACGGTGCGGTTCTCCGGCCGGAAATAGATCCCGGCGACGCGCTGCACGTCCGCGGCGGTGACCTTCTGGAGCTCGGCGAGCTCCCTGTTCACCCACGAGACGTCGCCGAGGATCACGTCGGCATAGCCGATGTCCGAGGCCTTGGCCTGGACGGTCTGGCGCTCGAAGACCTGGGCGGCGATGAGCTGGTTCTTGGCCTTTTCCAGCTCCTCCTGGCCCACCGCCTCGGTGCGCAGGCGCTCGGCCTCCTCGGCGAGCGCCTTCTCGGCCTCCCCGGGCGCCTTGCCGGCCTGGAGGATGGAGAAGAAGAAGAAGACGCCGGGATCGTCCAGGATGATCGTTTGGCCGCCGGCCTCGAGGGCGATCTGCTGCTCGTAGACCATCTTGCGGTAGAGCCGCGAGCTCTGGCCGTTGGACAGGACGTTGGCGGCCACCTGGAGCGCGTGGAGGTCGGGATGCCCGGCCTCGGGCACGTGGTAGGTGAAGATCACCGCGGGCAGCGGCGTATTGGCGTCGTACTGGACCGTCCGGCGCTCGGCCGTCTGGGCCGGCTCCTTGGGGGCGTTGCGCGGGATCGCCGGCCCCTTGGGGATCGCGGCGAAGTGCTTCTCGATCCAGCCCAGGGTCTCGTCGGCATCGAAGTCTCCGGCGACCACGAGCGTGGCGTTGTTGGGGACGTAGTAGGTGCGGTGGAACTCGCGCACGTCCTCGATCGTGGCGGCGGTCAGGTCGGCCATGCTGCCGATCGGGAGGATGCGGTAGGGATGGGTGGTGAACGTCTTGTCCAGCACCACCTCGAAGAGACGGCCGAAGGGCGGGTTCTCGATCCGCATCCGGCGCTCCTCCTTGACCACATCGCGCTCGGAGACGAAGTTCTCCTCCGACACGTTCAGCGAGCGCATGCGGTCGGCCTCCATCCAGAGTATCCGCTCCAGGTACTGGCTGGGGAAGGTCTGGAAGTAGAGCGTGCGGTCGAAGTCGGTGGTGGCGTTCAAGCGCCCGCCGATCGAGTTGATGAAGTCGCCGTGCTCCTCGGGTCCTACGTTGGCCGAGCCCTTGAACATGATGTGCTCGAACAGGTGGGCGAAGCCGCTTCGTCCCTGGCGCTCGTCCTTGGAGCCGACGTGGTACCACACCTGGACGTTGGCGGCCGGGACCGAGCGGTCCTCGTGGAGGATGACCTTCATCCCGTTGGCGAGCTGATGCTGCCGCATCTTCAGCTCCGGCGGCGAGACCTTGAGGGCCGCCGCGGCGAGCCCCTGGGCCCCGATGAGACTCAGGGCGAGAAGGGCGAGAAAGACCGTCGGCAGTTTTCGTGTGTGCATCCGTTGACCTCCCGTGTATCGGGATCTTATACGCGTCAGCGCCGCGAAGGGTTCGGCCGCGGCAGCTTCTCCGGGCGCATGGCGGCGTGGTAGAGGAACGAGGCGACCACGACCGACGCCTGCACAAGGTCCTCCCTCTGCAGGTGATCGTAGACGTCCATGTTCGAGTGGTGGGTGCGCGCGAAGTAGTCGAGCGGGTCCTGGATGAAGTGGAAGCCGGGCAGGCCCACGTCCTGGAACGCCAGGTGGTCCGTGCCGTAGTCGCGGCGCAGGGTCACGGTGTCGGCGCCGAGGTCGTGGAAGGGGGCGAGCCAGGCCTCGAAGATCGGCCGCACCGCGGCGCTCTCCTCGGTATAGATGCCGCGGATCCTGCCGCTGCCGGCGTCCATGTTGAAGTAGGCCGACAGCTTGCCGTGCCCGGGGCGGAGGGCGAGCTCGCCCTCGCCCTTCCAGTTGAGGATGGAGAGCCACTTCCTGCGCTCCGGGTCCTCGGGGCCCGACCAGGAGCCGAAGTGCTCGGCCACGTAGGCGATCGATCCGAAGAGCCCCTGCTCCTCGCCCGTCCACAGGGCGACGCGGATCGTGCGCCTGGGCTTGACCCCGAGCGCCTGGAGGATGCGCACGGCCTCCATGACCACCGCGCAGCCGGCGGCGTCGTCGGTCGCGCCGGTGCCGCCGTGCCAGGAGTCCAGATGGGCGCCGGCCATCACGATCTCGCCGTCGCGGTCCGTGCCCGGGATCTCGGCCACGGTGTTGTAGGCCATGTGGTCCTCGTCGTGGAACCGCGCTTCGACCTCGATCTCCAGCTCGACCTCCTGGCCCGCCTCCACCAGGCGGCGCAGGCGGTTGTACTGCTCGGCGGCTACGACCACCGAGGGCACTCCCGGGCTCATCGCGGGGTTCCAGGGGCCGCCGCGGCCGACCCGCAGCACTCCCCAGGGCCGGTTGCTGGCGTCGATGGTGGCGAGCACCTTCTCCTCGGTGAGGAAGCGGTTCAGGGCCTCGCGGAGCTTCGCGCGCTCGATCGATGCGTCCTTGGATCCGTCCGACTCGCGGTCCACGGGCACCGGGAACCGGCCGAGCTCCCGGAGCGTCTCGCCGGTGTGCTCCCGGGGCTCGGGCTCCTCCCCCTGGTGATCGAGGTCGACCGGCTCGTCCATCAAGATGATCTTCCCGGCCAGCTTGCCCCGCCAGGCCGCGAAATCCTCCTCCTTCGCGAGCTTGGCGATCAGCACCGCCCCGCGCACGGGGCCGGCGGTGCCCAGCGTGTGCGCCTTGGGCAGGGCGGAGAGCGGAAGCTGGTGCGGCTTCAACATGTGGACGGCCGAGCGGCTGAAGGACCATCCCCGGCCGAAGGGATAGGGCTCCAGGTGGGCGTTGCGCAGCCCCCAGCCAGCGAGCCGCTGCCGGGTCCACTCGTTGGCCGCCTTGAGCTGCGGCGAGCCGGTGAGCCGGGGGCCGAGGACGTCGGACAGATGGCGGACGGTCTCCATCACCTGGGAGTGGTGAAGACCCTCCTCACGGATGCGCGTCACCATGTCCAGGTCCACCGGCTCCTCGGCGGTCTTCTCCGCCCAGACCGGGACATTCATGAGGAACAACACTGCTGCCAGGACAGGAAGAGTGCGGTTCAAGGGCGCCTCCTTCAGGGGTTCGGGCGCGGCTCCGGACGCGGGTCGGGACGAGGTAACGGCGGCCGCGGGAGCTTCTCCGGGCGCATGGCGGCGTTGTAAAGGAACGAGGCGACCACGACCGAGGCCTGCATCAGCGGCTCCCGCTCCAGGTGGTCGTAGACATCCATCTCGGAGTGATGGGTGCGCGCGGAGTAGTCCAGCTCGTCCTGGATGAACTGGAACCCGGGCAGCCCCACGTCCTGGAACGACTCGTGGTCCGTGCCGCCGGTGCGGCGCAAGGTCACGGTGTCGGCCCCGAGATCGTGGAATGGGGCGAGCCAGGCTTCGAAGATCGGCCGCACCGCGGCGCTCTCCTCGGCGTAGATGCCGCGGATCTTCCCGCTGCCGTTGTCGAGGTTGAAATAGGCCGACAGCTTGCCGTGCCCGGGAAGGAGGGAGAGCTTGCCCTCGCCCTTCCAGTTGCTGACCGAGAGCCACTTGCGGCGCTCCGGGTCCTCGGGGCCGGACCAGGAGCCGAAGTGCTCGGTCACGTAGGAGTTGGAGCCGTAGAGCGCCTGCTCCTCGCCCGTCCACAGGGCGATGCGGATGGTGCGCTTCGGCTTGACCCCGAGCGCCTGGAGGATGCGCACGGCCTCCATGACCACGGCGCAGCCGGCGGCGTTGTCGGTCGCGCCGGTGGCGCCGTGCCAGGAATCCAGATGGGCGCCGACCATCACGATCTCACCGTCGCGGTCCGTGCCCGGGATCTCGGCCACGGTGTTGTAGGCCATGCGGTCCTCGTCGTGGTACCGCGCCTCGACCTCGATCTCCAGCTCGACCTCCTGGCCCGCTTCGACCAGACGGCGCAGGCGCTTGTAGTGCTCGGCGGCCATGACCAGCGACGGCACGCCCGCGCTCAGCCCCGGATCGTAGGTGCCGCCGCGGCTGACCCGCAGAATGCCCCAGGGGCGCGTGCTGCCGTCGATGGTGGCGAGCGCCTTCTCCTCGGCGAGGAAGCGGTTCAGGGCCTCGCGGAGCTTCGCGCGCTCGATCGATTCCTTGCGGAAGTCCCCGTCCTCCTCCGCGGGGACGGGAAACCGGCCGAGCTCCCGCAGCGTCTCCTCGTTGAATTCCCGTGGCTCGGGCTCGGCCGGACGGGCGTCGGCCGGCTCTTCGAGCACGACGATCTTTCCGGCCAGCTTGCCGCGCCAGGCCGCGAAGTCCTCCTCCTTCGCGAGCTTGGCGACCAGCACCGTGCCGCGGACGGGGCCGGCGGTGCCCGGCGTGTACGCCTTGGGCAGGGCGGAGAGCGGGAGCTGGTGCGGTTTCAACATATGGACCGCCGAGCGGCTGAAGGACCAGCCCCGGCCGAAGGGGTAGGGGTCCAGGCTGGCTTCGCGCAGCCCCCAGTCGGCGAGCCGCTGCCGGGTCCACTCGTTGGCCGCCTTGAGCTGCGGCGAGCCGGTGAGCCGGGGACCGAGCACGTCCGTCAGATGGCGAGCGGTTTCCATCACCTGGGAGTGGCGGAGCCCCTCCTCGCGGATGCGCGTCACCATGCCGAGGTCCACCGGCTCCTCGGCCGATTTTTGGGAATGGACGGGGGTGCTCAAGAGAAAGACCACGGCAGCCAAAGCGCGGCAAGTGCGGTTCAAAGGCGCCTCCTTGGAGGATGATGTCGATTCGTGCCGGGGATTCTACCCGAGCGCGCCGCGGTCCTGGCAGGCTGGTACGATGGCCGATACCGATGAGAGCCAATGCGATTGTCCTGTCAGTCCTCCTGCTCCTTGCCGTCCCGCTCGCCGCCGAGGAGCCGTCCCTCCATCTCGCGGTCGGTGATCCCGCCCGCAAGGACCGGGAGGCGCCGGTGGTCCTCGACGGCATCACCGACACCCGCACCGGCGAGGTCCTGGCGCCCTCGGAGCTGGCCCCGCGGCTCTCCGGCGTGCGCCTGCTCCTGGTGGGGGAGAGCCACACCGACGCCGACTACCACCAGATCCAGCTCCGGGTGATCGAGGAGCTGCACCGAGCCGGGCGGCCGGTGCTCATCGGCCTGGAGATGTACCCCTACACCGAGCAGCGCTACCTCGACCAGTGGATCGACGGCCTGCTCACCGAGGAGGGCTTCGTCCGCCTCTCCCGCTGGTACAAGAGCTGGGGATACAACTGGGGCTACTACCGGGACATCTTCCTTTTCGCCCGCGACCGCGGCATCCGGATGTTCGCCGTCAACGCGCCGCGGGAGGCCATCACCGCCGTACGCCAGAAGGGCTTCGACGCTCTGAGCCCGGAGGAGGCCGCCCATCTGCCACGACAGGTGGATACCACCAGCCAGGACCACCGCGCCCTGATCCGCTCCTTCTTCGGCGGCGACGACCCGCTGCACGGCGGCATGAGCCCTGAGCAGTTCGAGGCCATGTACACGGCCCAGTCCACCTGGGACGCCACCATGGGCCACAACGCCGTCAAGGCCCTGCGCGAGCACGGCGCTCCCGGGTCGGTGATGATAGTCCTGGTAGGCTCGGGCCACGTGGCCTATGGCCTGGGCATCCAGCGCCAGGTGGCCCCCGGCTTCGAGAAGGAATTCGGCGGCCGGATCGCGGCCCTGATCCCGGTCCCCGTGCGCGACGAGGAAGGCGATCCCGTGGACAAGGTCCAGGCCTCCTACGCCGACTTCCTCTGGGGAGTGCCGCCGGAAGCCGATCCGGTCTGGCCCGGCCTGGGGCTCTCCACCGGCATGGGAGAAGGGGAGCCCGCGCGCAAGGTCCTCTTCGTGACCAAGGGCTCGCCCGCCGACAAGGCCGGCTTCCAGACCGGAGATCTCCTCCTCACTTTCGACGGCACGCCGATCACGGACAAGGAAGTCCTCAACCGCCTCCTGGCCGGGAAACGCTGGGGAGACACCGCGGTGTTCACCGTGAAGCGCGGCGAGGAGACGCGGACGCTCACTGTGTCCTTCCGCAGGCAGCGCAACGGGTAGAACGGCTAAGTCGCCAAACCAGAACGCACGGTAATGAGGGAATCGTGAGCTCGTATCCGACCGAACGCGAACTGCGGGCGTGGGCCGCGGAGCCCTGCGCGCCAGAATCTTTCGGGCACTGGGATCTCGTCCTCTCGTGGGACATGGATTCGGCGCGTCTCCACCTCTTCGTCGAGTTGGCCGCTGATCCAACGCTACCCAACGCCTGGCTCTTCCTTCTGGTCTTGTACAGGTGGGTCTCGTACGCCGCCCGGCAGAAGGACTTCGATTCATGGCGGCCGCACTACGATCGGTGGCTGGACGAGGTCAGGGGCGTCCGTGACCCGTCGGTGAAGCGATGGCGGAACCGTGCTCGGCGGATCTTCCAAGGCCTGGACGCCTTTGATGATGAATCGTGGTGGGACAGCTTCGCGGCGGACGCTAACCCTACGGAATAGGCTCCTCCAGCCTCGTCAACGGGAGCCAGGGTTTGGGGTGACACCGCCGTTTTTACTGTGAAGCACGGCGAGGAGACGCGGACGCTTACCGTCTCCTTCCGCAGGCAGCGCAGCGGGTAGAACAGTACACCCGGCCACACGAATCCAGCGGCGGGCCGCGTCCCCGAGCCTTTCAGGTGCATCCCCGAGTCTCTCGGTTACATCCCTGAGTCGCTCGGGCGCATCCCCGAGCCTCTCGGGTGCATCCCCGAGCCTCTCAGGTGCATCCCCGAGCCTCTCAAGTGCATCCCCGAGTCTCTCGGGTGCATCCCTGAGTCGCTCGGGTACATCCCCGAGTCGCTTGGGGCCATCCCTGAGTCCGCTCGGGTGTACACCCGAGTCACTCTGTTGTACACCCGATACACAGCCGAGTCGAAAAGTTGTACATTCCAAGTCGCTCGGGCGTCTTCCTGAGGACGCCGAAGTCTTCATCCCGGAGAGTGGCAGACGATCGGTGTCGCGGGCCACACATGATGCGCCCCCCACCGCAGGCTCTGTGTGCGCTGCTGTGCCTCGATCGAGATTTCCGCGAAAGGCCGGAGGTCCGGAGCTTCTCCGTTCCGATTGACACCCTCCAAGGCCGGACGTAAACTGCTAAGTCTATGTATCTTAGAATCTTGAGGGGATGATCGCTTGGGACTGGCGGCGCCGTATGAACATTGACCTCGTGTCCTAGTCCTGCGGGCGGCATACGTCGATCCCGTCATGCGTCTGAAGAGCGAGGCGAATCTGGTGAAGACGAGTATCAATAGCCATCTGCGCAGCCTCTCACGAGCGCTCGTTCAACATCAGAATGAAGATATCTACGCTAATCACAGGCAACTCTATCTCATTGGTGATGCGGTTATTCCTCATGTCTCCGAGCAACTACTTGCCCATCCATGGCATAAGGTAAAATTCAGGGAGCAACTAAGCCTTCTGTCTGGCCTCCTGGGCTTGGTTCATGACATTGACGAAAGAACTGCCCATGAGATCGCAAAGAGGATTGAAGGAACTGGTTGCAGCAATGTTGTCCGCGGTATACTGCGCTCAGTATTGAGCTTCTCGCTAGCGAACTTTGAGCGCTTTGAAGCCGGAGGGGTCACAATCTATAGATCCAAGGAGCTGTTGAGTCCCCGAACACTCGAGAGAAAAGTCACGAAATGGTTGGCTATGGTACCTGATTCCGATCGCGAGAGGATCGAAAGAATCTATGTTGTTCCCTCGTGCGGTTTAGATGCGCGCGGGTTGTGTAAGCCAATACTATGTACAATCGCCGTTCAATGGGATATCTCATCCAACCCACTTCTTCGTTGGTTGCGCCTGTTCCTCATAGAGCAAACTTTCTACCATGAGATCGGCCATCACGTTCGGCGACATAGGCTAGGTCGAGATCCCGATCAAGAGGACGAAGCAGACGACTATGCGAGGGAACTCATGAGAAAGAACCATCCCTTCCTGAGTTTGGCCGTGAAGTTGATAAGAAGGCTATCAGGAAGATCCAACCGCACTGACAGCCGAGAGCGAGATGTCGCATATCCAGGGGCATCAAGCGGATGGCTGCGCCGCCCCTGATGCCCAACGACGTTAGACGCCGAAGGCATGGAATTCGATGACGGTGTCGCCCGCCTCGTGGATCTACTCGCTAAGCTCGAGTGGCCAACGGAAATTGTTTGGGTACGACCTGATCAGGTCCTCTATCGACCCCTCCGCGCGACGATCGTGTTCCGTCCGATGCCAGATGCTGAAGCGCAAGCAATTGCGCGCGACGTGTTCCATCAGAACTATGGGGTGGCACCTGCCATTTCGTTCTACGCGCCGGCTCACGACGGCACTCGCACGTTTGCATATGTTGAGGCAATCCAGGAGCTTGCGGATGGCGAGCAGATGTTCGTGAACGAAGGTCTCAAGATCGCCACGCAGGGCGCGACAGCACCAACAAGTGTCACGAACTCGTCGTTGTGGTGGTGGCTGTATCGCATTCAAGCAATCGTCATGGACATGCTGTAGTGTGCAACCGTTGCGCGCCCATCATGCTCAAACGAGGAGGGAGTATGCCGATCACCAAGTCCTTGCTGGCAGGTCTAGCCGTGAGCGGATTGCTGGTACTTGCCGGCAGCAGGGTCGCTTCGGCCCAGGACCCGGCCGTCGTAAACGCCAAGACCGTTCGCGTCAAGTTGGAGAACGATCGAGTGCGGGTCCTCGAAGCGATTCTGCAACCTGGAGAGAGGGAGCAGTTGCACTCGCATCCAGGCTACGTCACTTACGTCATCGCCGGTGGCACGATGCGCAACCACATTGCCGATGGCAAGACGGCAGAGGCGGTGCTCAAGACCGGTGATGTCCTCTACCGCGATCCTGTCATTCACTGGGCAGAGAACATCGGAACGACTCCGATTCACCTCATCCTCGTCGAGCTCAAGAGCCCATAACTGCCAGTTGAACCTTGCTGAGCGCGCTTCCCTGGGAGCGGGCGTCCCGCCGGCCCCTTTAAAAAGGCCGGGCCTTTGGCCCAATATCTTAACAATGCCGGCGAGACGCCAGCGCTCCCGGGAAAAGCTTGTACTACGAGCTGCCGGCCCCCTGTGCGATCACCGCGCGGCACCAGGCGCGCAGGAGCTGGCGGCGGCTGGCGGACATGTCGCGGGTGCGCGGCATGTAGTGGATGGACATCCAGATTGCTGGGTCGGTGGCATCAAGGATTTTCTGCGCCATCGGCTCGACCGCGGACTGGGAGTTGAGCTCGAAGATCTGGTTCATGGCCGGATAGAGCAGGTAATAGGTCCGCAGCACCTTCTGGTACACCACGTCGAAAGTGAGAGAGCTGTTGCCGACCGGCTCCTTGGCCGTAGGGTCCACGTAATACTGGCTGAAGTCTTCGTTGTTCGGCAGGATGCGCAGGCTGATCTGCGGCGTGTTGGTGATGTACGGCGGGTTCATGAAGGTGCTGTAGCTGGCCGGCGGCGGGGCGTCGCCCTCGACCGTGAACGTGAACAGGAAGTTCCCCGGCTGGCTCGTGTCGACCAGGATCGGCTGCCCCGGCTTGAGATTGGTGATGATCGCTTCCGCGTTGCCGGGAGCCTGGAGCGGAATCGAGCGGTACTGCCAGACGGTGACCGGCGGGCACGCGTCCGGCGACAGCTCCTGGCCGCGATGGAACACCGACACGGTCGCGGGCTCGGTGGTGCCCTGGTTCAGGAACTCCGTGCCGGAGCCGAGCTGCTCCGTGTAGATTGCCTGCTGATTGCTGACGAAGTAGTAGTCCGTCTCCACCAGGACGTCGCCGTAGGTGGAGCTGACGAGCTTGAAGGTCGCGTCCGACGAAGCCAGGATCGTCTGCGCGTCCGAATTCGACGAGATGTCGTAGTCGAACACCCAGCCGCGCTCGTTTCCCGCAGCCGTGTCCGTGTAATCGACCTGGGCGATCGTGGCGCTCGCGGTGCCGTTCGTGACCACCAGCGAGACCGGCCCGAAATCGAACTTCAGATTCTGGGGGGGAACGCCCGGCTGAAAATACTCAGGGAAGGTCCCCAGGAAATCGGCGGAGATCAGGTTTTCCTTGACCGACAGCACGGCCGGCGCGAGGGCGATAAAACCGTTGCCATTGTTTTTCGTACCCGGCGGAGTCGGGATCTGCGCCGTGTTCGAGATCATCAGCCGGCCGGTCGGCGTGGTGAAGACGGTCTCGTCCTCGAACAGCGGCGCGATCGTGCCCGCGAGCTGCAGGACGGCCCGATTGGTGCCCGGCGGCTGCTGCTGATAGAGCGCCTCGATCCCTTCGTTGCTCGTCGTGCTCTGCGAGGATGCGTAGAGGTAGTAGCGGAAGATGATGCCGGTGATCCGCGGATCGTCGAAGCCCGGGATGGCGATCGTGGTCTTCGGCTTCTTCCGCATCACGTGATACACGTAGCCGCCCGCTCCGGCGTCGGCGGTCAGGTTGACGTTGCGATAGAAATTGAGCCATTGGCAGGCGCCCTTGGACGCGTCGCCGCTGAGCCAGGCCTGGCTTCCCGTCAGCGTCAGTTTGTCGATGAAGAACTGCGTGGCCGGCGGGGAGCCTTCGGAGTTGACGTCGGTAAAGTGGCCGGAGAGCCCCAGGGCCGCGCCCATGAGGCCGGTAACCGGAATGTTGGGGTCGGGTGCGTCGTAGACGTCGCCGGGGCCGGGTCCGGTCTGGACCCCGACCACCGTGGCCGAGAGCATCTGCGAGTTCATGCCGCCGTAGTAGTTCCACTCGGACGGGATGATCTGCCGTTGCCCGCCTCCCTGCACGTTGAACGTCTGCGCCTTCTGCACCCAGGCGATGAAGTCCGCGTCCGACATGCCATAGGTCCGGGGCTCGACGAGCTTCGAGTCGATCAGGGCGAGCGTCTCGCCGGCGTGCGGCCCCGTGGGAAGCGTGGCATAACCGGCGTAGTCGTCGTTGTTCGCCGTCCCAGGGTTCATCTGGAAGGTGCCCTGGATGTTGATGCGGGGGTAGTCGAAAAGGCTCATCGTGTCCTCCGTCCGTAGAAGGCAGCCATGGAGATGATGCTGTAAAAGCGCTTGCAGGTACGTATCCTAGCACTAGAATGCCCGGCAGGCCCGCGGAGGCTTGCCCCGGCCGCGCGACTTCTTGTGGTATTGTAGCAAAATCACAGAAACATCCCTGAGGAGCAGAACATGCCTACCGCAGAGCCCTTGGTTCAACCTGGAATCGAAGCCGATTTGCAATGGCGGCCGACAAGCGCTCCGGCGGCGAGCTCCAGATATGACGACATCTGGTTCGTCGATCCAGCGACCGGGTGGGCCGTGAACAGCAACGGCGACATCCTGGCAACGGAAAATGGGGGCGGGACCTGGCAGAAGCAGTTCCACAGCGACGACTACTTGCGATGTGTCGGGTTTGCCAACCGGTCGACGGGCTGGGTCGGAACGCTCGGACGGCGGAGGCCCGGCCGCCTCTACCAGACTCGCGATGGGGGCAAGACCTGGGACGAGGTCAAGAACCTTCCCGCAGTCAGGCCGCCTTTGATCTGCGGCCTGTGCGTGGTCAACGAGTCGGTGATCTATGCTTCAGGCACAAACGAGCCGACCGCGACTCCGCCCGCGATGATCAAGAGCACGGATGGCGGCGAGACGTGGACCGGATGGGACATGACGGAGCATGCCACGATCCTGATCGATACTTTCTTCAGCAGCCCCACGGAGGGGTGGGTCGTCGGCGGGAAGTCGGACAAGCCGAACCCGACGCGTGAGGACATCAAGCCTGTCGTGCTTCACACCCGGGACGGCGGCGAAACGTGGACGAACCGGATCCCGGACGTTCAGGAATTCCCGTTCGGAGAATGGGGCTGGAAGATTCAGTTCCTCAACGAGAAGGTCGGGTTCGTCTCGCTGGAAAACTTCACACAGGGAGCCATCCTCAAGACGACGGACGGCGGATGCACCTGGGTGCGGCTGCCGGTCAATGATCCGCAACACAATGCCAACCTGGAAGGTGTCGGGTTTGTCGATGAGGAGCACGGCTGGGTCGGCGGTTGGGGCGATGCAAATTTCGCCGGCGGCTTCAGCAGCGCGACGTCGGACGGAGGCGGGAACTGGCGCGATGCGAATGAGATCGGCCGTTTCATCAATCGCTTCCGGTTCTTCGGCAACCCTGTTACCGTCGGATACTCCTCCGGGCGGACCGTTTACAAGTATTCCTCTGACCCGGTCCCGCTCGCGACAGTCGCAATGGCACCGCCTACCGAGCTTCTGGATACCAACGAGCTCGTGGAGGTTTCCGGTCCGATCGAGATTGCCTATACAGTGCCGGAGGGCGCCAGGCGGCTCGCGATCGATATCTGGAATCGTTTCGGGGTGTATGCCCGCCTGTTGCTGGAAGAGGAGAACCCTCGCCCAGGCAGACACTCGGCGACCTGGGATCTGAAAAGCGATACAGGAGAGAGCTTGCCTCCCGGTTTCTACCTCTACCGGATAACGGTGGACGAGGAGGCCGAGAGCCGGGTGATCCTCGTCAAGCCTTGACGGCCTCTACTTTCGGCAGCCATGGCATTAGAATGCCCGGCAGGCCGGAGTGGCGGAATGGCAGACGCAGGAGACTTAAAATCTCTCGCCGCAAGGCGTGCGGGTTCGAGTCCCGCCTCCGGCATCATGGGAGGATTCATGCGAGGCTCTCTGTCCCTGTTCGCGCTTCTCTTGCTTCTGCCCCTGCCCGCGGCGCCCGATGACCTGGAGGCCGCGGTGGCCCGGATGGCCAGGATCGGAGGAAGCCGCTCGCCGAGCTTCTCGCCGGATGGCAAGCGGATCGCGTTCCTGTCGGACCGCAGCGGGGGGCCCCAGGTGTGGATGGTGCCGTCCGAAGGGGGAGAGCCGCGGCAGGTGACCCGGCTCGAAGACCAGGTGCGCGGGGTCGAGTGGTCGCCGGACGGGAAGTGGCTGGCGTATTCCGTGGCGCCGGGCGGAGGTTTGAACGAGCAGATCTATCTCCTGCAGCCGGACGGGCAGGCCCCGCCGCGCCTCATCACGGAAGGCGGCCAGGTCAACAACCAGCTCGCCGGCTGGAGCGGACCCTGGCTGCGCTTCAGCGCCAACCCCAAGGATCCCGGCTCTCTCGATGCCTACACCTACGACAGCAGCACCGGCGAGATCAAGCTCGTGGCGGTCAATCCCGGCATCGGCCGCCTCACGGACCTGAGCCAGGACGGCCGGCGGGCGATCGTCCAGCGCGTCAAGAGCCGGGGCGACAGCAACCTCTACCTGATCGACGTCCCGAGCGGGCGGGAGCAGCTCATCACCCCGCACACGCCGCCCGGCGCGTTCGAGGAGGGCCGGTTCTCGCCGGACGGGCTCACGATCTATCTCGCCTCGAACCACGAAAGCGACCGCATCGGCCTGGAGCGGGTCGTCATCGGTAAGGACGGGCGGCCAGGACCGATCCAGCGGATCGCCGACCGCGAGGGCGCCGAGCTGGACGATTTCGGGATCAACGATCAGGGCACGGTGGCAGCGGTGGTCTGGAACGTGGGAGGAAGGTCCGAGCTGGGATTCCTCGACCTCGCGAGCCTCAAATTCACCCCCGGGCCGGCGTTGCCGGGGGAGATCGTGAACAGCCTCGAGTTCTCGGCGGACGGCCGGTCGCTCCTGCTCGCGCTCGCAGGCTCGAAGCTGCCGTCGGACGTCTGGGTGCTGGACATCGCCTCGGGCAAGCTCCGTCAGGTGACCCGGACCCCTCTTGAAGGGGTGGCCCTCGACTCCCTGGTGGCGCCCGAGCTGGTGACCTTCCCGGCGCACGACGGGCTTCAGCTCTCGGGATGGCTCTACCGGACGACCACGGCGCCCGGCCCGGTGGTGATCAGCTTCCACGGCGGTCCCGAGGGGCAGGAGCGGCCCAACTTCAACGCCACCTACCAGGCCCTGCTCTCCCGCGGCATCGGAGTCTTCGCCCCCAACGTGCGGGGTTCGTCCGGGTTTGGCAAGAAGTTCGTCAACCTGGACAACGGACCGCTCCGGGTCGACGGCGTCAAGGACATCAAGGCCTGCGTCGACTTCCTGGTGGGCCGGAAGATCGCCGACCCGAAGCGGATCGGCATCATGGGCGGCTCCTACGGCGGCTACATGACCATGGCAGGGTTGACGGAGTACCCGGACCTCTTCGCGGCCGGAGCCAACCTCTTCGGCATCGTGAACTTCGAGACCTTCTTCTCTCATACCCAGCCGTGGATGGCGGCGATCTCGACGATCGAGTACGGCGATCCGGTCAAGGAGAAGGATCTCCTGCGGCAGCTTTCGCCGCTCTCCAGGCTGGAACGCGTGAAGGCGCCGACCCTCGTCCTCCACGGCGCCAACGACACCAACGTGCCGGTGGTCGAGGCCGAGCAGGTGGTGGACAATCTGAAGAAGCGGGGCGTGCCGGTCGAGTACGTGCTCTTTCCCGACGAGGGGCACGGCTTCCGCAAGACGCCCAACCGGGTTCGCTCCACCGTGTCGATCGTCCGCTGGTTCGAGCGCCACCTGAAGCAGCAGGGCGCGCCTGAGCCCGCTTCATGATGCGCTTCATGATGATTGACAGGCACCGGCTCTGCATGCCTTGATCCGGCATGCTGCAGCTCGAATCCGAGAACATCCTGATGGGCGCGCGGGCGGACTCGAAGGAGGACGCCATCCGCCAGGTCGCCGGCCTCCTTGCCCGTTGCGGCTTCGTCCAGCCGGCGTATGCCGAGAGCATGCTCGCTCGGGAGCGGGTCGCCAACACCTACCTCGGCAAGGGCGTGGCCATCCCTCACGGCCTGCCCAAGGACCGGGATTTGATCCAGCGAACGGGCATCGCCGTGCTCCAGGTGCCCGACGGCGTCCCCTGGCAGCCCGGAGAGACGGCGCACATCGTGGTCGGGATCGCGGCCAGGTCCGACGAGCACATCGAGATCCTCGGCAAGCTCACCGACCTGTTGTACGAGGACGAGCTGGTCGCTCGGCTGGCGGTCACCGGCGATCCGGAGGAGCTGGTCGACGCCCTGAGCGCGTCGCGCGACGAGTCCGCCCCCTCGGAGGGGCCGGCCGAGCTGGGCCGGGCGGTCGAGGCGACCGTGGCCGGCGCGCACGGCCTGCATGCCCGGCCCGCCACCGCCTTCGTCGAGCTCGCCAAACGGTTCGAGACCGATGTGGTCGTGCGTCACGGCAAGCGGACAGCCAACGGCAGGAGCCTGGCCGGACTGCTGACTCTCGGTGCCGGGGCGGGAGCCAAGTTGAGGATCTCGGCCGAGGGGCCGGACGCCGACGCCGCCCTGGCGGCGCTCAAGGGACTGATCGAACGGCCCGAGGAGGAGGAGATCGTCCTCGCCGGCCCTGCTCATGGCTGGGCGCCGCGCTCGGTCGGTGCGACCGTTCCGGGGCTGGCCGCGTCGCCGGGCCTGGCGATCGGGACCGTCCGCCACCTGCGCCGGCGCAAGATCGTGGTCGAGCGCACCGCCAAGGACCCCGGCCGGGAGCACGAGCGGCTGCGCGACGCCATCGCCACGGCGCGGGCGGAGCTGCTGCAGCTCCACGATGATGTGGAGAAGAGATCCGGCAAGGCTGGCGCCGCCATCTTCCTCGCTCATGCCGAGTTCCTGTCCGATCCCGACCTTCTGCGGGGAGCCGACCGGCGCATCGACGAGGGGCAGAGCGCGGGCTGGGCCTGGCAGGAGACGATCGAGGAGCAGGCGTCCGGCCTGGAAAAGCTCGACGATCCGCTTCTGGCCGGCCGTGCCACCGACCTGCGCGACGTGGGCACGCGGGTGCTGCGTCCCCTGGCCGAGGCAGTCGAGGAAGGTCCGTCCCTGCCCAGGGAGCCGGCCATCCTGCTCACGGACGACTTGACCCCCTCGGACGCTGCCGTGCTGGACCCGGAGCTCGTCCTGGGCTTCTGCACGGCGCGGGGAGGGCCGACCTCGCACTCCGCGATCATCGCGCGGTCGCTGGGGATCCCCGCCGTGGTCGGCGCGGGACCCGCGGTCCTGAACCAGCCCGAGGGGGCCACGGCGGTCCTCGACGGCGACAACGGCGTCCTCTATATCGATCCGAGCGAGGAGGACCTCCGCACCGCTCGCCAAGCGCAGAGCTCGCTCTTCGACTTGCGCGACGCCGAGAACCGGACGCGGTACGAGCCCGCCCTCACCACCGACGGCGTCCGCATCGAGGTCGTGGCGAACACCGGCCTTTCCAAGGAGGCCGCGCAGGCCGTGGAGGCTGGCGGCGAGGGGATCGGCCTCATGCGCAGCGAGTTTCTGTTCCTGGAGCGCGACACGCCGCCCTCGGAAGAGGAGCAGTACGCGGCTTACCGAGAGGCAGTCGAGGCCCTGCATGGCCTGCCGCTGATCGTCCGCACGCTCGACATCGGCGGCGACAAGGAGGTGCCCTACCTCCACCTCGCGCCCGAGGAGAATCCCTTCCTCGGTCTGCGCGGCATCCGCCTCTGCCTCGCCCATCCCGAGCTGTTCAAGACCCAGTTGCGGGCGATCCTCCGCGCGTCGGCGCACGGACCGATCAAGATCATGTACCCGATGATCGCCACGCTCGCCGACCTGCACGCGGCCCTGGCGATCACCGAGCAGGTGCGCCAGGAGGTGGGCGCCGAACGGCTGGAGCTCGGCATCATGATCGAGGTGCCCTCGGCCGTGATCATGGCGCCGGAGCTGGCCGAACACGTCGATTTCTTTTCGATCGGCACCAACGACCTCACCCAGTACGTGTTGGCCATGGACCGCGGCCATCCGCTGCTCGCCCGGCAGGCGGACGGGCTGCACCCCGCGGTGCTGCGCATGATCGATCAGACCGTGAAGGCCGCGTCCACGAAAGGCAGGTGGGTGGGCGTGTGCGGCGGCGTGGCGGGCGATCCGCTGGGCGCGGTGATCCTCATCGGGCTCGGCGTGACCGAGCTGAGCGTCAGCATCCCGAGCATCGCGGCGATCAAGGCCCGCATCCGCACCGTTTCCATGAAAGATGCGAGGGAGCTGGCCCGGCGGGCGCTCGCGTGCGGGAGCGCCGAAGAGGTGCGCGCCCTCGTGAAGGGCCGGGGGACGGCATGACCGTCGTCACGGTCACGCTGAACCCGGCGATCGATCAGACGTTGAGCATCCCCGGCTTCGCCGCAGGGCAGGTGAACCGGGTGGTGGAGAGCCGCTCCGACGCGGGAGGCAAGGGTGTGAACGTCGCCAGCTTCCTCGCCGATCTCGGAGTCGATGTGATCGCGACCGGGCTTCTCGGCTCTGACAACGTCGCCCCGTTCGAAAACCTTTTCCTCCGCAAGCGGATCGAGGACCGGTTCGTCCGCATCTCTGGCTCCACGCGCGTCGGCATCAAGATCGTGGACGGCCATCAAACCACGGACATCAACTTTCCGGGTCTCTCTCCCACCGCGGACGACCTCGCCGAGTTGAACGGCCGGATCGCGGCGCTCGCCGAGCCGGGCCGGTGGTTCGTGCTCAGCGGCAGTGTCCCGCCCGGGGTGCCATCCGGCATCTATGCCGAGATGATCGATTCGATCCATGGCAAAGGCGGATGTGTCGCGCTGGACACGAGCGGCCCGGCATTGCGCGAGGCCGTGGCGAGCCGGCCCGAAGTGGTGAAGCCAAACGTGGAGGAGCTGAGCGAGCTCGTCGGGCACGAGCCCGGCGACCTGCGGGCCGCCGCCTACGCTCTGGGCGTCCAGCGGGTGGCGGTCTCCATGGGCGAAGCCGGGGCTGTGTTCGTGGACGGCGAGAGCGCCCTGCTGGCGCGGCCTCCCAAGGTTCCAGTCCGCAGCACGGTCGGCGCGGGGGACGCGATGGTCGCCGGCCTCGTCTACGGAATGATCCATGAGCTTCCCCTGGAAGAGGCCGCCCGCTTCGCCACCGCGAGCGGAGCCTACGCTGTGACCCGTGTGGGTTCGGGCATCGAAGATCCCGACGAGCATCGCAATCTCATGAGCCGGGTCGAGATTGAAAGGTTGTAAAACATGGCGAAGATCGTAGCGATCACGGGCTGTCCAACGGGCGTGGCCCACACCCAGATGGCCGCCGAGGCGTTGAAGAAGACCGCGGCCCTCCTGGGGCACGACATCAAGGTCGAGACCCAGGGCTCTGAAGGGCCGAGGAACCCGTTGTCCCCACGCGACGTGGCTGAGGCGGACGTGGTGATCGTGGCATCCGACATTCATGTCCAGATGGATCGCTTCGCGGGCAAGCCCATGGTGGCCGTGCCGGTCAGCGACGCGATCCGAAAGACCCGCGTGGTGATCGAAAACGCCCTCCTCGAAATGGGGGAGGTGAAGCCGACTCCGGTCGTCGTTCCCGCCGCGCCCGCTCCGAGCGCGCATAAATTCCTCGTGGCCGTCACTTCCTGCCCGACCGGGATCGCGCACACCTTCATGGCGGCCGAAGCGCTGAGGAAGTCGGCCGTTGCGCTCGGGCACGAGATCAAGGTCGAGACCCAGGGTTCGGTGGGCGCCAAGAACCGGCTGACCGATGAAGAGATCGAACGCGCGGACGCAGCGATCATCGCGGCCGATGCGTTCGTCGATCCGGCGCGCTTCGCGGGCAAGCGGCTGCACCAGACCACGACCAAGGCGGCCATCCACAACGGGCAGAAGGTCGTGCAGGAGGCGCTGGCGCTGCCGGCTCCAACTGCACAGGTGAAGCAGCTCAAGGAGCAGCGCTCGACGACCCGCACCGGTCCCTACAAGCATTTGATGACCGGCGTCTCCTACATGCTGCCGCTGGTCGTGGCAGGCGGGCTGCTGATCGCGCTGGCCTTCGCGATCGGCGGTCTCGACGCGGGGGAGCAGGAGGGTACGCTCGCCTGGGCCTTGATGAGGATCGGCGGCGGCACGGCGTTCAACCTCTACATTCCGGTGCTCGCCGCGTTCATCGCCTACTCGATCGCGGACCGGCCGGGCCTCACGTCGGGCCTGATTGGCGGCATGCTCGCGATGACTCTCGGTGCTGGCTTCCTCGGCGGCATCGCGGCAGGTTTTCTGGCGGGCTACGTGACCCACGCGCTGAGCACCTGGATCAAGCTGCCGCAGAACCTCGAGGGTTTGAAGCCCGTGCTGATCCTGCCGCTGCTCTCGACGCTGATCGTGGGATTGATCATGATCTACGTGATCGGTCCGCCGGTCACGGCCGTGCTGAACGCAATGACCGCCTGGCTGAACGGGATGCAGGAGACGAGCGCCGTAGTGCTGGGGATGCTCCTCGGGGCGATGATGGCTTTCGACATGGGCGGACCGGTGAACAAGGCGGCCTACACCTTCGCGGTCGGCCTGCTGGCCTCCAAGGTCTACGGCCCGATGGCGGCGGTCATGGCCGCGGGCATGACGCCTCCGCTGGGGTTGGCGCTCGCGGCGACGCTGTTCAAGAACCGTTTCAATCAGGAAGAGCGCGACGCGAGCAAGGCCGCCGCCGTGCTGGGCATCTCCTTCGTCACCGAAGGCGCGATCCCCTTCGCGGCCAAGGACCCCGTGCGCGTCATCCCCTGCCTCATCGCGGGCTCGGCCGTGACCGGCGCGATCGCCCTGGCGGCCAATGTGAAGCTCATGGTCCCGCACGGCGGAGTCTTCGTCCTGATGATCCCGAACGCGGTAACGCACCTGGGCTTTTACGTCCTGGCAATCCTGGCCGGGACCCTGGTGACCGCCGGCGCGCTCTTTCTGGTGAAGCGGCCGGTGGCCTCATGAGAAGGACGTTTCGACTAAGATCTGAGGCATGAGGTACCTGTCCATGCTGGCCTTGATGGGACTGCTGGCCGTGCCGCCCTGCTCGGCGGCCAAGGAGCCGCCTTGGTTCGTCGTGAATCCCCAGGAGCTTCCTTCCCTGACCGTTCCGATCTTCGGCGTCTGCTTCTCCGGCAAGCCGCCGCGAGCCGTCGAAAAGGCCGAACTGGCGCTGCCCGCGGCGCATCCGCTCCGCCGGACCGGCGGGGTGATCATCGTGCACACGCTGATCAACGCGAAGGGACAGGTCGTGAAAGCCCAGATCCTGCGGGGACCTGCCGACCT
>DASUNJ010000602.1:0-7438 GCA_036277235.1 Thermoanaerobaculia bacterium
CCCGCGTCTCGAAGGCGGAGCGCTGGGGCTCGGAGAGGCGGCAGAGATCGAGGTCGTCCACGTCGGACCAGCTTGCGCCGAGCGCCGCCAGCAGGGCGTCGTCGAGGATCGCGACGTCCTCGGGCCCGGTCCGCAGGCCCATCCGGCCGAGAAGCCGCGCCACTGCCGAGGTCCCGGCTCTGTGCATGCCGAGCACGGCGAGCTGCGGCGGCGGGCCGGAGATGGCCGGGAGCTTTGCAGGGCCGCTCCGCGTTCGCTCCCGGCGCAGCCGCTGGTTGAACATTTCGCTGCGCATCCGGGCGAGGGGATAAGGTGGCGGACGCAGCTCGCCGGCAGGGTCCACGAGATCATGGTAATGAAGGATGGCGGGATCGAGGGCGAGGAATCCATCGAGGGGCGCGAGGTGCGTCGCATTGACCTGATAGTTCAGCTCGACCGGGGCTTCCTCGAAGGGTATGGAGCAGGCGGCCACGGCGAGGCTCAGACTCGCCTGGTGAAGGTGCCGCTCACAGGGGTAGACCAGCTCGGGGCGTTCCGCGAGCTCGCGGTTGAAGGAGCCCCAGACCGGCACGAGCTGCCGGGCCAGGTCGGATGGGATGAGGATGACGCCTGCGTTGAAGTAAGGAATCGTCGGAGTGCGGGTCAACCCGATGACATGGTTGCGCGGAGGCAGCGGCAGCCCGAAATGGCGAAAGAGGCGTACGAACACGTCGTGCGTCACGGTCGGCAGCGCCTCGATCTTCGCCTGCAACCGCCCGTGGCGCATCAGGGGAAGGGGATCGCGCACGATCACCGTGTCGCAGTCGAGGACGAGAAGCATCTCGCGGTCTTCCTTCCAGGCCTCCTCGAAAAACCGCAGCCGGTTGGCGGAGGCGTTCCCTTCGTGGAAGCGCTGGACGACGCGCACTTCCGCGCCGTAGCTCTCGAGCTCCTGCCGCGAAGAATCGTCGATCCCATCCACGGCGCAGACCAGAAGCCGCGCCTGCGCAAGCGCACCGCCGAACCAGCGGATCGACTGGACCAGACGCAAGGCCTGCTCCAGGTACTTTGGAGAGCTATCGGCAACGCAGCCCACGAGCAGGTCGCAGGCGGCCACGGAAGCTTCTTGCGCGAATTCTGGGGCGATCATGCTCGGTATCTGTCGCAAGATGTCCACTCTAGCGCCGGAACATTCGCCTGTCACCTGCCGCCCATATAATCCCCCTCTCAATGACCCCTCTCGTCGAGCTGCGCAACCTCACCAAGGCTTACGAGGAGGGGGACCGCCGGCGCACGGTGCTGCGCGAGGCGAACGTGGCCATCGGGCGCGGGGAGCTGGCGGTGCTCGTGGGGCGGAGCGGGTCGGGCAAGTCGACCGTGCTCAACCTGATGTCCGGGATCGACCTGCCCGACTCGGGCGAGGTGGTCATCGACGGCGTGTCCCTCTCTACCCTGCCCGAGCGCGAGCGGACGCTGTTCCGGCGCGACCGGATCGGGTTCGTGTTCCAGTTCTTCAACCTGATCCCCACTCTCACGGTCGAGGAGAACCTCCTCCTCCCCCTGGAGCTCAAGGGCCGGGTGCGGCCGGAGCAACGGCGGGCGGCTCTCGGTCTTCTGGAGGAGATCGGCCTCTCCGACCGCGCCGGAAGCTTTCCGGACCGGCTCTCCGGCGGCGAGCAGCAGCGGGTCGCGGTGGCGCGGGCGCTCGCCCATGACCCGCTCCTCGTCCTCGCGGATGAGCCCACCGGCAACCTGGATCTCGAGACCGGCCTGCAGGTGCTGGAGATCCTCGACCGGCTCACGCGGCGGGCCGGCAAGACCATGGTCATGGTGACCCACAGCCGCGAGGTGGTCGGGCTCGCCGACCGGGTCTTCCGCATGGAGGATTGCCGGCTGGTCGAGGACGCAGGTTGATCCCATGATCGGGCCTCTTCTGCGCTCCAGCATCCGGCACCTGCTCCGGCACCCGTGGCAGTTCGGGCTCGCCGTGCTCGGCGTGGCCCTCGGGGTCGCGGTGATCGTCTCGATCGACCTCGCGAATGCCAGCGCCACCCGCGCGTTCAGTCTGTCGAGCGAGGCGGTCACCGGCCGCGCCACGCACCAGGTGATCGGCGGACCCGAGGGGCTCCCGGACGAGGCCTTCCGCCGCCTGGTCCTGGAGACCGACCTCCCCGCCGCTCCGGCCGTCGAGGGCTACGTGCGCGTTCCTTCTGGAAAATCGGGCAAACCCGGAAGGATGCTCCACCTGCTGGGGATCGATCCGTTCTCGGAGCGCCCGTTCCGTCCGTACTTGAGCGGCGGTACCGAGGCGAGCCGGGAGGGCAGCTCGATCGATCTCGCTCCCCTGCTCACCCGGCCTGGCGCTGGCGTGCTGTCCGCCACGACGGCCGGGGAGATTGGTCTGAAGACCGGCGGCTCGTTCTCCGTCCGCGTCGGCGGTGGAGTGCGGACGATCGAGCTGGTCGGAGTCCTGGAGCCCGCGGACGAGAGCACCCGGAGCGCCTTGAGCGATCTGCTGGTGATGGACATCGCAGCCGCCCAGGAAATCCTCGGCCGCGTGGGCCGGATCGACCACATCGACCTGATCGCTGAATCCGATGCCCAGCTCTCCCAGGCCCAGGCCGTGCTCCCGGCCGGCGCCCAGATCCTCCGCTCCAGCGCCCGGACGGAGACGAGCGAGGAGATGACCAAGGCGTTCCGGCTCAACCTGACCGCGCTGTCTCTCCTGGCTCTGGTCTGCGGGGTCTTCCTCATCTACAACACCATGGTCTTCTCCGTGGTGCAGCGCCGGACCCTGATCGGCACGCTGCGGGCGCTCGGGGTCACCCGCGGGCAGGTGTTCGCCCTGGTGCTGGGCGAGGCCGCGGTCGTGGCCCTGCTCGGGACCGCCGCCGGCCTGGGCGCGGGCGTGCTCCTCGCCCGCGAGCTGGTCCGCCTCGTCACCCAGACGATCAACGACCTCTACTTCGTCCTCTCGGTGCGGGAGCTGGCCGTGCCGGCCGGGGTGCTGATCAAGGGGGGCGCGATCGGGATCGGGGCCACGCTGGCCGCGGCGCTCGCTCCGGCCATCGAAGCCACCCGGGCAGCGCCCCGGGCCGCGCAGATCCGCTCGGCCCTGGAGGCGCGGCTGCGCCGCGTGCTGCCACGGGTGACGCTGGCCGGCGCGGTCCTGCTCGCCGCCGGCGCCGGGCTCCTTGCCTTCCCCGGCCTGGTGGTGAGCTTCGCCGGCCTGTTCTCCGTGATCCTGGGCTCGGCGCTGCTCGCTCCGGGGGCCACGGTCTTGTTCATGAACCTGCTGCGGCCGGTCATGGGCGCGATGTTCGGCATCCTGGGCCGGATGGCGGCGGGCGGCGTGGTGGCGTCGCTCTCGCGCACCGCCGTGGCCATCGCCGCCCTGGTCATCGCCGTGTCGGCGACGATCGGCATCGGGGTCATGATCGACAGCTTCCGGGGGACGGTGGTGCGCTGGATGGAGTCGACCCTGCGCTCGGACGTCTATCTCGCCAGGCCGGGCCGCGCCGGCGGGTTCAGCGGCGGCGATCTCGATCCGGAGGTGGCTCTGCGGTCCGGGCGGTTGCCGGGAGTCGAGCGCGTGAACCTGCTGCGGAGGGCGGAGGTTCCCTCCCCTGACGGTCCGGTGCGGATGGTGGTCCTGGGGACCGACCTTGCAGGGCTGTCCGGCTACGAGCTCAAGGAGGGGCGGCCCGGCGAGGCGTGGCCGGCGTTCCAGGAGCGCGACGCCGTGGTGGTCTCCGAGCCGTTCGCCCACCGGCACGGGATCGGCGCGGGAGACGTCTTCCGCCTGCGCACGGCCAAGGGCGAGCGGGATTTCTCCGTCGCCGGGGTCTACTACGACTACGCGTCGGACCTCGGGCTCGTGCTGATGAGCCGCAAGACCTACCTCCGCCACTGGCGCGACCGGCCGCTGACCGGGTTCTCGGTCGACCTGGAGCCCGGAGCGGACCTGGAAGGGACGATCCGCCGGCTGCGCTCGGCCGTGGGCGGCGAGGGGTTGTCCATCCAGTCGAACCAGGCGCTCAAAAAGATTTCCATGGAGATCTTCGACCGGACCTTCCAGATCACCAGCGTGCTCCGGCTGCTCTCGGGCCTGGTGGCGTTCATCGGCGTGCTCTCGGCGCTCATGGCGCTGCAGCTCGAGCGGGCAAGGGAGCTGGGAGTGCTGCGAGCGAACGGCCTGACGCCGGGACAGGTCTGGCACCTGGTCACCTCGCAGACCGGGCTGATGGGATTGGCCGCGGGCCTGCTCTCGATCCCCGTGGGCCTGGCGCTCGCGGCGATCATGATCTTCGTGATCAACCGCCGGTCGTTCGGGTGGACGATCCGCATGGAAGTCGATCCGATGATCCTGCTGGGAGCGATGACCCTGGCGTGGGGGGCTGCGTTGCTGGCGGGGATTTATCCGGCTTGGAAGATGGCGAGGACTTCGCCAGCGCTGGCTTTGCGGGAGGAGTGAGGTTTGAAAGGACCAAAAGGACTTAAAGGACCTAAAGGACTCAAAGGACGACGGCTCCTTCGCGGGTCCTTTTGGTCCTTTATGTCCTTTATGTCCTTTTGGTCCTTCGCCTGCCGCGAGCCGGATCACCTCCCGCAGGCTTCGCTCTCCGTGGCGGGCGCCTTGCGCGGAGAAAGCTCCGCAGGCTACGCCCGCGCCATCGAGCCTCGCGAATTCCGCTTCCCCGAAGACCACGGCCCCCACCCGGAGTTCCGCACCGAGTGGTGGTACTACACAGGCAACCTCTCGACCCGCGAGGGGCGGCGGTTCGGGTTTCAGCTCACTTTCTTCCGCTCGGCGGTCGCGCCGAGCATGCCGGAGCGGTCCTCCAATTGGGCCACGCGGCAGGCGTACCTGGCTCATTTCACCGTGTCCGATATCGACGGCGGCCGCTTCCGCTCCTTCGAGCGCTGGAGCCGCGGGGCGCTCGGCCTCGCGGGCTCTCAAGGGGAACCGTTCCGGGTCTGGTTGGAGGACTGGTCCGCCGAAGGCGACCGGCTGCACGCTGCCGAAGACGGCGTCGCTCTCGACCTGACCCTCCAGCCGGGCAAGCTTCCGGTGCTCCAGGGGGAACGCGGGCTCAGCCAAAAGAGCGAGGAGCCGGGCAACGCTTCCTACTACTACTCCCTCACCCGCATGCCCGCTTCCGGCACGATCCGCCTCGGAGACGAGCGCTTCGAAGTGTCCGGGCTCGCCTGGATGGACCGCGAGTGGAGCACCAGCTCGCTCGGCAAGGACCAGGTGGGCTGGGACTGGTTCGCGCTGCAGCTCGAAGACGGCCGCGACCTCATGCTCTACCAGCTCCGCCGCAGCGACGGCACCGCGGACGCCACGAGCAACGGCACCCTGGTCGGGCCCAACGGGGAATCCCGCCACCTGGGCCTCTCCGACTTCGAGCTGGAGGTGGTAAACCGCTGGGAGAGCCCCCGGAGCGGCGCCGTCTATCCCGCGGGATGGCGGCTGCGGATCCCCTCCGCCGATCTGGATCTCAGGATCGAGCCTCTGCTCCCCGACCAGGAGCTCGACGTCTCCTTCCGCTACTGGGAGGGGGCGGTGCGGGTCGAGGGGACCTCCCGGGGGAGGGGCTACGTCGAGATGACCGGATACTCCAAGTAAGGCCCGGCCTTCGCGAGCGTTCCAGGGGTGTGCGCACGCTTTCCTTCACGTGCGCAAAGTGCGCAGCCCGCCGGCACCCGCGCGCGGGAGGGGAGGTCCCCTCCGGATGGGTGCCGGCAGTTTTCCTATTCTTAGGGCTCGTCACAGAATAACTGTGCCACAGTCGGACCCTCAACCCTCCGGCCCCCTCTCCCGCGAAGCGGGGGAGGGCTGGGGAGGGGGTGCTCAGGCATTCGCTCGACCAGGGGAGCCTGCCGCTCGACCTTCCACAGCGGGTAGAGGGGTCCAGCCGACGGGGAGCGGGGTCTACCCGAGGGGTAGCCGGCTCTACCCGAAGGGTGGAGAGTCCAAACAGCGGGTAGAGGAGTCTACCCAAGGGGGAGAGGGGTCTACCCGACAGGTAGAAGGTCTACACAGCGGGTAGAGGGGTCTACCCGACGGGGAGAGGGGTCTACCCGAGAGGTAGAGGGCTCTACCCGGCAGGCAGAAGGTCTGCACAGGGGGTAGAGGGGTCCACCCGACGGGGAGAGGGGTCTACCCAGGCTGCGGCAGGCAGAGATCGGCCGCGGTCCCGCGGAGAGTCTCTCGCCCGGGTTTTCCCAGATCCGGGGACTTCCACTCCGGCCCGAGAGCTTCTTCCTGAAGCCCTTCGATCCCCGCCGCGGATCACGAGGCCGTGAGGCTCCCCTTCTTCCTTTCCGGCAGGCGCTTTCCGCCGCGCAGGCGCCATGGGGCGCGACGCCGCGGTCGGGGTGCGCAGCGTCGCGAAGTGACGAGCCCTTATTCGTAGCGGATGGCCTCGAGGGGCTCGACCCCGGCTGCTCTCCGCGCGGGCAGGTAGCTCGCCAGCAGGGCCACGGCCGCGAGCAGGAGCGGCACGGCGGCGAAGGTGGCCGGATCGGTCGTGCTCACCTCGAACAGGAGAGCCCGCATGAAGCGGGTGACGGCGAGGGCGCCCGCGAGCCCCAGCCCGATCCCGAGGAGCGCCAGCGCCAGCCCCTCCTTGAGGACCATGCCGGAGACGTCCGCGGGCTTCGCGCCCAGAGCCATGCGCACCCCGATCTCCTGCGTGCGCTGGCTGACGACGTAGGAGATCACGCCATAGATGCCGACGGCGCCCAGGAGGAGCGCCACTGCCGCGCCGATCGCCAGCAGGACCAGCGTGAACGAGGTGCGCGCCATGGAGCGCTCCACGACCTGCTCCATGCTCCGCACGTGGGCGAGCGCCAGATTCGGGTTCAGGGACCAGATCGCCTGCTGCACCGGCCGCGCCAGCGATATCGGCGACGTTGGATCACCCTTGCTCTTGACCACCAGGGCGAAGCTCCGCGGCACCCACTCCTCTTCCCCTTCATCGCGGAGGTCGAGCCGCACCAGCGGGTAGTAGACCGCCTCGGCCACGGGCTTGTGCAGCCCCTCCTCGCGCACGTTCCCGACGACCCCCACGATGGTGGCCCAGCGGCCGTCCGCGGCAAGGCCGGGAGTGAGACGCCGGCCCAGCGGGCTCCGGCCCGGCCAGAAGCGGTCCGCCACCGACTTGCTCACCAGCACCTCATCCGAGCGCTTCTGCGGATCGATCCGGTCGAAGCCTTTCCCCTTGAGTAGGGGGATACCCATGGCCTCGAAGTAGCCCGGGCTGATGAAGCGGGTGCCGAGCACGGGCGGCACGATGTCGGGCGGCAGGGGATGATCCTCGATGCTGTGCGTGCTGTTGTCCCCGAACCCGGTCATGGGGAGCACGTTGATCGTGCCCGCCCGCTCCACGCCGGGGATCGCCCGTACCTTCTCCAGGAGCTGACCGACGAAGCGCGCCGTGACGTGGACGTCCGG
>DASUNJ010000603.1:0-14332 GCA_036277235.1 Thermoanaerobaculia bacterium
CGGCGACCAGCTCCGCCGGCGGGCGGTCCCACCAGGCGCGGCCGATCGGCTGCGATACCAGGGCCGTCTCCCAGAGCCCTTCGCGGAAGGTGTTTCCCCGCTCCACACCCTTCGCCACACGGTAGAGGTTCTCCTCCCCGGCGCGGGGATCGACGCGCAGGAGCAGGTCGGCGAGCTCGCCGCGCATCAGCGCGTAGCGCGCACTTTCCAGGCCATTCGCCTCGGCGGCCAGCAGGTCGTGCGACGGCGCCGGAAAGCGGCGGCCGGCGAGGAGCTTCGCGGCCCAGTCCGGCAGCCCGGCGCCCCTCGCCTGGCCCGGCTCTCCCAGTCCCCGGCCCCAGATCACGGCGTCGTCAAGGCGCGTGGAGATCTCGAGCGCCTCGGTCCCCTTGTTCAGGCGCTTCGTCATCAGTGTCGAGAACCGGCGCACGTTGCGCTCGGCCACCGGGATGCTGAACCGGTCTTCGACGCGGTAGCGCAGCTGCGCTGGCCCTTCGAGGACGAGCCCGCAGGGAACACCGCCGGCCATCAGGGTGTGGACCCGGGTTCCCGGCTCGGGAACGATCTCGGCGCGACCGACCGCAAGCGGTCCGGCGAGGGTCACCTCGCCGCCGCGCTCCGGCGCGTCGATCTGCGCCGCGCGCTCGGCCAGGGTGGCGCCCCGGCTCGACGCCGCGCTGCCAAGGGTCAAGGCGACAGCAAGGGTGAGCACACCCCTGCCGGGAAATCCTGCTCTCGTCATGAGCCCATTATAATTACGGGCAATGAAGCCCCAATTTCTGCGCATGCTGGCCATTGCCTTCCTTTGCCTCGGGGCGGCATCAGACACCGGCCCGGGCGTGGTCTTCGAGGAGGTCGGCAAGGGATCGGCCCTCGAAACAGCGGGGCTTCGCCCTGGGGATCTCGTCCTCGCCTGGGAGAGGGGGGGAAGCCAGGGGGAGATCCGCACGGCCTTCGACTGGCTATGGGTGAAGAACGAGCAGGCTCCCCGGGGAGGCGTGCGCCTCCGCGGCGAGCGGGACGGCGCGGCGGTCTCTTTCGAGGTCCCGAAAGGCACCTGGGACGGGAAGGTCCGCCCGCGGACGGCGGCGGAGCCCTGGGTTCTCTTCGAGACCGGCGAAGCCCTGTCGAAGCGCGGAGGAGGCCCCAAGGCGCAGGAGGCGTTGCAGGCGGCCCTGGCGGAGGCGGCGGACGCGCAGACCCGGGTCGCCATCCTGGAGACCCTGGGGAAGAGCTACGAGCTGGCCAACGAACTGGCCAGCGCCGAAGAGAGCTACCGGTCGGCCCTCGCGGCCGGCGAGGCCGCCTGGGGCGAGAGCCTCGCCGTGGCCCGCACCATGACCCGGCTCGGACAGATCCTGCGGCTGCGCAACCGGCTGGACGAGGCGGAGCAGTTTCAGACTCGCGGCCTGGAGATTCAGCAGTGCCTCGCTCCGGACAGCCTGGAGGTCGCCGACACCCTGAACCTGCTCTCACACCTGGAGATCACGCGCGGGGACCTGGAGAAGAGCGCCGACCTCGACAGACGCGCCCTCGCCATCCAGGAGCGATGGGCTCCCGGCAGCCTGGTCATGGCCAGGAGCCTGAGCTCCCTGGGCATCGGAGCGATCGAGCGCGGCCGGTTCGATGAGGCCACGGCGGCGCTTCAGCGGGCCTTGGAGATCCAGGAGAGGCAGGCCCCCGGGAGTCCCCACGTGGCGGCGAGCCTCGCCAACCTGGGGTTTGCCGCCCGCCAGCGGGGCGACCTGGAATCCGCGGCGGACCTGCTCGGGCGCGCCCTGGCGATCTGGGAAAAGTTCGCTCCCGAGGGGGTGGGGATCAGCCCCATCCTGACCAATCTCGGCGCGATCGCCCGGGAACGCGGCGATCCGGCCGCCGCGGAGAAGCACTTCCGGCGGGCCCTCGCGATCTGGAGCAAGGCCGCTCCCGACGGGATCGGCGTGGCAGGGGCCTATGACGCCCTCGGCATCCTGGCGCGGTCGCAGGGCCGGCTGGACGAGGCGTGGGGCTTCCACAAGCGCGCGCTGGACCTCCGCGAGAAGCTCGCACCCGAAGGTTACGACGTGGCCCGGGGCCTCAAGGAGCTCGGGATCGTGGCCGAGGCGCGCGGGGACCTGAAGACCGCGCAGGAGCACCTGACGAAAGCCCAGGCCCTGTTCGCGCGCCTGACGCCCGGAACGGCCGAGGAGGCCCAGGCTCTCCAACTGCTCGGGCGGCTTCACCGCCGCATGAACCGTCCCGACGAGGCGGCCCGGTTCTTCGCCCTGGCCGTCGAAGCGCTGGAATCCCAGGTGGGCAGGCTCGGAGGCCCCCAGGACACGCAGGCCGCTTACCGCGCGCGTTACGAGGAGATCTACCGCGACGCGATCGAATCCGAGCTGCGACAGGGGCACGCGGCCCAGGCGTTCCACCTGGTGGAGCGCTCCCGCGCGCGGATCTTCCTGACCCTGCTGGCCGAGCGCGACCTCGCGTTCTCCGGTGAGCTGCCCGCCGCGATCGAAAGCTCCCGGCGGGCCAACGCGGCCCGCTACGACCAGACCCTGCGCGAGCTGGCGCGCTGGAGCGAGAAGGCCGGCGACGACGCGAGGGAGGCCCTGCACCGCGAGCTGGGCCGCCTGCGCCAGGAGCGCGACAGGATCTCGGACGAGATCCGCAAAGCCTCGCCCCGGCTCGGCGCGTTGAACCAGCCGCAGGCCCTCGACCTGGAAGCCGCCCGCCAGGTCCTCGATCCCGGCACGCTCGCTCTCTCCTACAGCGTGGGCAAGGACGCCACGGCTCTCTTCGCCGTGACCCCGGAGGGCGGCCTGCAAGTGAAGATGCTCCCTGTCGGCGAGGAGCGGCTGCGCAAGGACGTGGAGAGCTTTCTGGGGCAGGTAAGGTCGCAGGGGCGGCCCGCAGGGGACCTCTACCGCGAGTTGATCGCACCGGTGGCCGACCTGGTGGAGCGCAGCGAGCGGGTGCTGATCCTCCCGGACGGCCCCCTGCACCGCCTCCCCTTCGGCGCCCTGGTCAGAGACGACGGCCGGTTCCTCACCGAGTGGAAGCCTCTGCACACGGCGCTCTCGCTGACCGTCTACGGCACTCTCCGCGCGCCATCGCCTTCCCAGGGACGGTCAAGGCTCGTCGCCTTCGGAGACCCCCGCTTCCCGGAAAGCATGCGGGCGAAAACCGAGCTGGGACCCGGATTGCGCAGGTTCGACTGGTCGAGCCTGCCCTACAGCCGCCGCGAGGTCGAGCAGATCGCCGGCGTCTATCCCGGAGCGCTCGTCTACCTGGGCGACGAGGCCACCGAAGAGCACGCCAAGTCCATCCACGACGCGCGCATCCTGCACTTCGCCACCCATGGCTATACGGACGACCGCACGCCGCTCGACTCCGCCCTGGTCCTGACCATCCCGGAAGAGCTCTCTCCCGGCCGGGGTGTTACCAGGGAGAACGGGCTGCTCCAGGTCTGGGAGATCTTCGAAAGCGTCCGGCTCGGCGCGGACCTCGTCGTCCTCTCGGCCTGCGAGTCGGCTTTGGGAAGAGAGCTGAGCGGCGAGGGCCTGATCGGGCTCACCCGCGCCTTCCAGTACGCCGGAGCGCGCTCCGTGGTCGCCAGCCTGTGGAGCGTCGCCGACCAGGTCACCGCCGAGCTGATGGCGCGCTTCCATCGCCATCTCGCGGCCGGCCTCCCCAAGGACCAGGCCCTGCGGGCGGCCCAGCTCGAGCTGATCCGCGCGCCGGTCAAGATCGCCACCGCCAAGGGCCAGACGATCGAGACGGACGCCTCGGCCCCGTTCTTCTGGGCGGCTTTCCAGCTCTTCGGCGACTGGCGATGAGCCGCCAAGGCGAGCCGATCGAGCCCGTCATCCAGCGGTTGCGGGACGGCACCGGCCGCGAAGAAAGCTTCCGCACCCTGTTCGATCGCTTCTACTGGCCCCTGTTCCGGTTCTTCGAGCGCCGGGGATTTCCGCCGGAAGAGTGCCAGGACTTAATCCAGGAGACGTTTATTAGGGTCTATCGTGGCATCGAGGCGTTTCGCGGGGAGTCCCGGTGGGAACACTGGCTCTTCCGGATTGCCGCCAACACGGCCATCAAAGCATTGCGTCATCGGGCGGCCGTCAAGCGGGCCGGCCAGGAAGTCCCTCTGGAGGAAGAGGACGAGGGGGGCTTGCAGGCCATGGCAGCCGGGGAGAGCGCGCGCGGCACGGCTGAGCCGTTGCGGCAGTTGCTGGGCAAGGAGAGGACGGATCTCCTGATCGTGGCCATCGAGGGCCTGCCGGCCCAGATGCGGCGCTGCGTGCGATTGCGGGTCCTCCAGGACCTCGACTACGACGAGATCGCCGAGATCCTTCAGCTCGCGCCCTCGACGGTCAAGGTCCAGCTTTTCAAGGCGCGCAAACGCCTGCAGATGGAGCTGGGAAGCTCCTTTGCAGACTTCGACCTGTGAGGAGGCACCCGTGGACCATGCCGGAACAAAGCGCCTGATCGCCTACCGTGAGGGCACGCTGCCCGAGGCGGAGCGCGAGGCGCTGCAGGAGCACCTGTCGCTCTGCCCCAGGTGCACGGGTCTGCTGCGCGACCTGCGGGATTTCGAAGCCGCCGCGGCCGGAGCCGTCGAGACAGGTCCCGAGCCCCTCCGGCAGGAAGCCTGGGAATCCCTCGTCCGGCGCCTGCCCCGCGAAACGAAAACGCCGCCGGCGGTCCGGCCGGTCCCCACCCTTCCGGCCCGCCGGCAGCCCGTCGCCTCCTGGGTGTATGCCGTGGCGGCGGCCCTGCTGCTGGCCGCCGTCGGTTTCTCCATCTGGTCGGCGGTCATGGTCCGGCAGGAACGCCGCCGGCTGGCGGATCTCGAACAGCGGCTGGAAGAGCGGGAATCTGCGCTCGCCGAGGTGCAGCGCGCCCTCGCCGAGTCCGAGCGCCAGCTCCAGGCTGCGCTGGGACGCATCCAGGGCCTCCAGAAAGATCAGCCGGATACCCTGCCTGATACGCGAGAAACCGAGCTCGAAGCCCGGATCGCCGAGCTGACCGCCGACCTGGAAAAGCTCCGCCGGACCCCGCGCACCCCCGGCGGACCCGATCGGATCACCGCCGGCCCCCGGCAGATCGATCTTTCCGTCGCCCCCCGGTTCGCCCTGCGCGGGCAGGAGCCCGGAGGCGGCGTCCTGCGCGGCGGAGGCGCGGTGAACCCCGTGCGGCAGGCGGACCGCGTCACCCTCGCAGTCGACCTGTCGGATCACCCCGTCCACGCCGAGTACCGTTTCGAGCTGATGGATGAGAACGGCAAGGTGCTCTGGGCCGGCCGCCGTCCGGGCAAGTCCCTCCTGGGCGATGCCGGCACGACGCTATCGGTCTCCGGCCTCGCCCCCGGTTCCTACCGTCTCCGGATCGAAGGCCTGGGCCCCGACCGCACGGAGCTCCTCGGCGAGTACCTTCTCGAAGTCCAGACCCCGAAGTAGGCCGCCAGCGGCGGACTATTTCATCGGGTGTGCGGGGTGACTTCCTCGCCGCGTGGCGGCTTCACGCCTATTGTCATCAGCAATTCTTCAACTTTTAACCCCAACGACAACTCCGTGCGGGCTCCACCATGACTCACATAGCATATTGAGCGTCTCTCGAAATCCCGCAACTTCAAGCCAAGCCGTATAATCCTTGCGAGAATAGATCAAACCTCCCGCAGCAGGAACTGCCATGAAGTAGGCGGAATCCAGTGCGGCAAACAACGGACCGTCCTCCTCGTCCGACGCCATCGAATTAAAGATCACTACTCGCCCCCCGGACGGAAGTGCCTCATATGCCTTTTTCAACAGTGCAATATTTTCTTCAGGCGACCAAATTACCATGAAATGCGCAAAGAGAAAGCAGTCGCCATCAGTGGGGAAGTCCCCTTTGAAGGCATCCCTGCTCACCACTTGCACACGCTCCGTCAGACCATGACTGGCGATGCGTTCTTGCGCCAGTGCACAGACGTGTGGACTATCCAGCAGTTGAACCCTGAGTTGAGGATACGCCTCGGCCAATCCCACTGCGATGGTGCCATCGCCGCCGCCTACGTCAACCAACCTGCGGCAGGAACCGAAATCCACGGCGTCGGCCAACAGAGGAAGCGCTTCGGCAGACCATGCGCTCATGAATTCAAAAAACACCTTCTTCAGCACTGGATCCTCTGTCAAGCGCGCATACAGATGACTCTCCTCGCCTCGAAACCGACGCAGACCTACGTTGCTATTGAGGTGCAGTGACTCGAGAAAATCCAACTGTCCCGGGTAGACGATCAGCGCCTGGAAGCGCGCTACCTTCTTAACGAAATCGAGTTTGCCCGCCCTGCATATGTCGTCAATCAGCACACTGTTGGAGTACACTTCGTCGCACTTTCTTATCAACCCCAGGGCGGTCAAACCGAAGAGCAAGCATCGCCCCGGAAGATCCTCCAATTGCAAGCTGTCTGCGATGTCATCGCGCGTCGTCCCGGGCTTGCCGAAGAGCAGCTCGAACAGTCCCAGCTCCAAGCCGGAATACAAGTATTGAAAGGCTGAGTGCCCCATCATCGAGATAGTAAAATCCCTCATCGCGAACGAAGATTCAGTCGTCAGCTTCATGAAATCCACCTCGCCAGCGTCATTGCTTGAGCCTGCAGAGAAACAAAAACTTGTTCTTCACCTTGAAATCCATCTCGACTGCCCAAGATTCCCTAGCAAGGAAATTAATCAGTGCGAGCTTATGATACCCTGTCGAGTAGCCGAAACGCCGCCTTTCTCCGGCTACGGTCTTTCCCACCATTACCAGGGTCTTCGCGTTAGGCACTTCACTGATCGGACCTCTGTAGTTGTCAAGCTTGTTGTCGTAGACGGCCTCAATGTTCGCGGGCGCGACAACTTCTCCGCAGAAGGCTTCGATCATCTTGCTTATAAACTGTTTGTTATGTTCGCTTTCGTATCCAGCCTTGTCGTTGCTCCTAAACGACTCCCTGGTCTGAAAATCCATCAAAAGATAAGCAGGGGCCTTACTTACACGCTTCAGTCTTTGCAAAAATTTACGCTCATTCTGATTGCCGAAAGTACCACCGAGCGCCATAAACAAAATGGGACTATCAGCAGGCAGCAAAGGTCCGAACCGCTCGATTTCGTCGAAGTCACCAACTACAAACTGGCAACGCAAATACTCGCCCTGCGCTACCTGGCCCATCCCCAATTTTCTTATATCTGCCATCACAACCTGAATGAATGCAGGATTTATATCAATTGCGGTGAAAGACACCTCCAGGCGCAGGCGCCGCAGCTTCTCTAACAATATTAGATCCTTGTCACCGAGACCAATGCCGAGCGACACGACTGTCAGTTTACGATTTGGCGCTACATGTTCTATCAGGTATCTCGCGATGGCTTCACTGTTATCAAGAATCAAGCTCTTCTCACTAAAGGAATACCCGCTATATTTTTCTAGGTTTCCGTAGTGCTGGTAGCTGTCAGCATGCGCGAAGAGAAACTTGGTGGGGATGACGTGTTCATCATCCAGCATGATATCACTCACCCGCTCACCGACCTCGTGAAAAAGGATGGAGTCGAGATGCATAAAGCCTGGAATGACGGATTCGCTGCCTACAAAACCACTTTTGCGTTGGCGCGGATCCGCACTACGCACCTTCTGAATGATCTCAATTTTGCGCTGAAAAGATTCTGCGGGGTTAGGTTGCAGCCCGAGGGTTGCGGCAAGATTGCCGACTAGTTGGAGCATCTGTCCCTGGGACTCACATGCCAACGCGCTACTTTCAGGCAAGAAGCCTTTGAGAGCCTCGGGACTGCTTCCGGGAGCAAGAACGGGGAACAGCGTTTCACCGCCCTTTCCCCAGCGTGCACCGAGCTCGAAGAGCACGTAAGAGGATGCCATGCTTGCAGGGGAGATTATAGCTACAACAGCATCTGCCGCAAGGACTTCCCGCTGCAATTGCTTGTTCGGGTGAGCGCCTACTGGCAGTCTATGGCCGTCGGCGCTCGTGCAACGGATCTCTTGCGGCGGCATATTAAGAGCGCTGCGAATCAAGTCCACGATAGCCTCGGCCAACGCGCTGTCACGCGAGCTGTGACTAATGAAGATTCTTACTTTGGACATGCCCTCCTCCGATCCGCATCAGTACCTACTCGACATCATGACAGTCAGTTTACCGCATGCCCGCAAGCGGAATAGCGCCGGCTGACCAGTACCTTGCCAATGCTCTCTGGCAAAGAGGGTCGCAGACCTCCGGCAAGACGGGGCCGATCCAACTCATCGCCCGCGCCTTGGCGGCGACGTAGGGAGGCAGGTGCTCGATCAGAGACACCGCCCCGCCGCGGGGATCGAGGGCGCCGAACACGACCCGTCCCATCCGGTGCAGCACGAGCGCCCCGAAGCACATGAGGCAGGGCTCCAGCGTGCAGTAGCAGGTCATCTCCGGCAGGCGGGCGACGAGATCCTCGGGGATCCCCGCCAGGGCGAGCACCTCCGCATGGCGCCCGGGATGGGGGCTGGGCATGAACGACCGGTTGCCGGCCGCGGCCACGATCTCATCCCCGAGGACGATCACGGCCGCGATCGGAAGATCGCCGCGCCGCTCCGCCTCCAGGGCAAGCTCCACCGCGTACCCCAAGAAGCCCTGATCAACCGGGTTCATTGCAGCGGATTATCGCACGGGGCTGATTGAGAGTCGGATTGACAATCAGCCCCAGGAGCGTTCAGGATTGGAGCGCGATGATTCCGAGGGTCCTCGAAGCGCGATTGCGCGAGCTTGCCGGCAAGTTCCCCATCGTCACGGTCACCGGACCGCGGCAGTCCGGCAAGACGACGCTGTGCCGCGCGGTCTTCCCGGGCAAGCCCTACGTCTCGCTGGAAGCGCCTGACGTCCAGGAGTATGCGCGCCGCGATCCGCGGGGATTCCTCGCCGAACGCAGCGAAGGCGCCGTGCTCGACGAAGTACACCGGGTGCCGAAGCTCCTCTCCTACCTCCAGCCCTTGGTGGATGAGCGGCCCGACCGCGGGCGCTTCATCCTCACCGGATCGGCGAACTTCGCGCTCCTCCAATCGCTCGGGCAGTCGCTGGCCGGCCGCACGGCCCTCCTCGAGCTCCTGCCGCTCTCCCTGGAAGAGATCCGCCGCTTCCCTGAACCCCCGGCCGACCTTTTTTCGCTGCTCTGGCGCGGAAGCTATCCGGCCCTCTATGACCGGGGGCTGGAAGCCGGCGACTGGTATCCCAGCTATGTCGCCACCTATCTCGAGCGGGACGTGCGGGCGATTCTGTCCGTCGGCGACCTCCTCGCCTTCCAGACGTTCCTCCGGCTCTGCGCAGGCCGGTCAGGCCAGCTCGTAAACTTCTCGGCCCTGGCCGCGGATGCCGGCGTGACTCACAACACGGCACGCTCCTGGTTGTCGGTCCTGGAAGCCGGCTATGTCGCCTGGCGCCTGCCACCCTTCCACAGCAACCTGTCGAAGCGCCTCGTCAAGACGCCCAAGCTGCACTTCGTCGACTCCGGCCTCGCCTGCTACCTGCTGGGCATCCGCTCGGCCGATCAGCTCCGCGACCATCCGTTGAGAGGAGCCATCTTCGAGACCTGGGTGGCGTCGGAGATCCTGAAATCGCGGGTCCATCGCGGCCTGCAGCCAAGCCTCTCCTTCTTCCGCGACCGCAAGGGATCCGAGGTGGACATCATCGTCGAAGACGGCCGCGCGCTCCTGGCGGTCGAGACCAAATCGGGCCAGACCATCGCAGCCGACTTCTTCGCCGGTCTGGAGAGCTTCCAGTCCATGGCGGCCGCCTCGCACCCGCCTCGCAAGCCGAAGAGCTTCCTCGTCTACGGAGGCGCCGAGACGCAGAACCGGTCTATCGCCGAGGTGGTCTCCTGGTCGGACCTCGACCGCTGCCGATGGTGGGAGGCTGAGGGCTCTTGACTACCGGCCTGAGCCTTGGAGCCCTGGTTTCACATCAATTTTATCCGCAAGCACCAAGTAGGAGTAGACAACTTTTTTGTAGTAACGCTTGCTTTGGTCAGACCAGAGCATGAGGAACAAGTACGGCAGCGCCAACAACAGGCACAACTGCAGGGTAGCCCGCCAAAAACCGGCACGGCCAAGTTTGCGACGAGGTTTCAGGAGAAGGTACCTCATCCAAGGACCGCACACGGCGACAAAGAAGAGAAGCGTGGCTTCCAAGAATAACACCCTGAGTACCTTGACTACAATATATTCATAGCGCAGCATCGAGACCACGCGCTCGCTATCCGAGCTCAGGGTAAATACATGAGCATGCTGGAGAAGATCTTGCGCTGCATCTTTGTTGTTGTGATTGTCGAGGTACGCCTTGCTGTGGCCTGCCGCAACGAGATCCTTGGCGATGGTCTTCACTGCTTCAAGCTTGATCTCATCCTCTGACGACCAGAAGCCAGGGATGGGGATATTTGTGACCAGCTCTTCGGTATCCAGCAGCCGGTCCCCTGTTATGTTCACCAACATGCCCAACAAAGCCGCCATGAGCAGCATACCTACCAGCGTCCTCTTGGAATGCTTCGTATCGGAATCCAGGCATCTGAGGTGTTCTTGATAGTCCCGCCAACCTGATGCGAATGCATCGATGGTCTCGTCTGGGGTCGATTTCCACAATTGCCAGGTTACGCAGCAGGCCAAAAGGGTGAGCAAGCCGAGAAAGATAATGTCGAAACCTACGAACTCAATCAGTGCGCCATAATCCATGTATTGACCTTTCTTGCATGTCAACGGCTGTGGCCGAGCTTGTCGCCCGGGGCCGCCGTAAGCGGACGGTCAGCCACCGCATGCCATGCGGCTCATCGTCAATCTCACAGTTAGGTTTCTCCCCGATTCGCGGAACGCTACTCCAACCTGCGCAGGTACTCCAGGAAGCGGTCGATCTGCTCCGGATAGATAAGCCTCAGCTCCAGCGCCTTGCGCACGACGAGCTGCAGTCGCAGGGCATCGAGCTTCAGGCCATAACCGGTCCGGAAGAGGTGCCGGAAACGAAGCAGCTCGTCGAGCTTCTCGAATGCCTCCTCGTCGACGACCGCCGGACGGACGGGGCTCAGGTCCAGCCGCATTCGCTCGAGGAGCTGACGGTGCCAGCTCGAAGGATCGAGGCGGTTCTCGAAGGACTTGGAGATGTTGCGAAAGATGTTCTCGAACGCGGTGTACAGGCTGTGGAGGCGGTACGCCACCACGATCAGCGCCTCCTGCTCGTCAGACTCGGCGAGTTGCGGCTCGCCCAGCTCCGAGTAGATGCGCTCGATGACCGCGAGGTCCGACTGGACATTTCGCTCAAGAATCAGGAATTTCTCGTTCATAGACGAGCTCTCCGTAGTCTTCCACCGCCCGGGCGATCGGCCCCTCGCGAGGCCGCAGGTCGACGTTTCTTTCCAAGGCTGTTTCCAGGACGCGCCAGAACGGGGTCTCGGATTCCAGATCGTCGCAGTCTATGGCGACGTCCACGTCGGACTGCGCATGAAACCAGCCCGGCTTGAGGATCGAGCCGAAGAGATAGGCGGCCCGGATCGCCGGGAAATCCGGAGCCCGCTGCCGGATCGCCGCCCTTGCCCGCTCCAGGACTTCCAAACGGAAAGCCTCCTCCTCGGCCCGGCGTTCCCGGTCCCTCCGGGCGTGATACTCGCGAGATGAGAGATCTGCGGTGCCCATGACAGCCCGGGGGCAGTCTACCGCACGGACGATCTTCGCCCCGAGCCGATGATCAAGATTTCGACGGCCTACGCGACAAGGAAGGTTTCTACGCGACAGCGAAGGTCTCTACGCGACAGCGAAGGTCTCTACGCGACACCGGAGATCTTCTTGTCGCCTAAGGAGTCTCTAGGCGACAACAGATCTTTCCTTGTTGCCTAGAGGCCCGCTTGGCGACAAACAGAATCCGAATGTCGCTTAAGACTTCCTTACGCGACATCACGCCGTTCCTTGTCGCCTAGAAACTTTACTTGTCGCGTACGAGGATTCTAGGCGACATCGAGCCTCTTGTTTCGGCCCGGGAAGTCTCAGGACCGGTTCAGGCCGGCTGATCCCGGACCATCACGCGCTCGATCGAGCGGGCCTTGCCGGTCGTCTCGTCGATGTCGATCAGCGCTCCGGCGAGGCGGACGTCCTGCTTGGCGACTTCGAAGGAGGTCGGAGTCTGGAGGAGGAAGCGCTTCACGATCCGGTCCACCCGGACGCCGATGATCGACTCGTAGGGACCAGTCATGCCCGCGTCGGTCTGGAAGGCGGTGCCCTGCGGCAGGATGCGCTCGTCCGCCGTGGGGACGTGGGTGTGGGTGCCGATCACGCCGCTCACCCGGCCGTCCAGGAAGAAGCCCAGGGCCTGCTTCTCGCTCGTGGCTTCAGCATGAAAGTCCACGAAGATCACCTTGATCCGCGGGTCCAGCTCCTTGAGGAGCCGGTTGGCCGTTTCGAAGGGGGACTCCAGGGCGTTCATGAACACCCGGCCTTCCAGGTTCAGCACGGCCACCGGGATGCCGGCCGCGGTCTCTCCCACGAAGACACCCTTGCCCGGGTTGTCCTTGGGATAGTTGGCCGGCCGCAGCAGGTTCGGCACCTTGTCGAGGAGCGCCACGCCTTCCTTTTTGTCCCAGATGTGGTTGCCGCTCGTGTAGCAGTGGATGCCCAGCGGCTCGAATTCGGCCATGACGTCCGGAGTCACTCCGAAGCCGCCGGCCGAGTTTTCGACGTTGACGACCACGAAGTCGGCCCGGTGGCGGTCGACCAGCCGGGGCAGATGGTTCACCACCGCCCGCCGGCCCGGCTTGCCGAAGACGTCTCCCACGAAGAGCAGCTTCATCGGGCGTACTCGACCGAACGCGTCTCGCGGATGACCGTCACCTTGATCTGGCCGGGATAGGTCAGCTCCGCCTCCACTTTGCGGGCGATGTCCTTGGAGAGCCAGAGCGCCTGCTCGTCGCTGATCTTGCCGCTGTCCACGATGATCCGGATCTCGCGGCCGGCCTGGATGGCGAAGGTCTTCTGCACGCCCTTGAAGTTGGAGGCGATCTCTTCCAGCTTTTCCAGGCGCTTGACGTAGGTCTCCAGCACTTCGCGCCGGGCGCCGGGACGGGCCGCGGAGAGCGCGTCCGACGCCGTGACCAGCACGGCCTCGACCGTCTGCGGATCGTAGTCGCCGTGGTGGCAGGCCATGGCGTGGACGACCTCTTCGCTCTCCCCGAAGCGGCGGAGGAGGTCGATGCCGATCTGGAGGTGGGTGCCGTCGATCTCGCGGTCGATGGCCTTGCCGATGTCGTGGACGAGGCCGGCGCGGCGGGCGACCTGGATGTTGCACTTGAGCTCGGCGGCCATGGTGCCGGCCAGGAACGCGACTTCCTTGCTGTGCTGGAGAACGTTCTGGCCGTAGGAGGTGCGGTAGCGCAGCCGGCCGAGGAGCTTGACGAGCTCGGGGTGCATGCCGGGGATGCCCAGCTCCAGCAGGGCAGCTTCCCCCTCTTGCATGATCTTCTGCTCGAACTCGGCTTTGACCTTCTCGACGATCTCTTCGATGCGCGCCGGATGGATGCGGCCGTCGACGATGAGGCGCTCCAGGGCGACGCGGGCGACCTCGCGGCGGAAGGGGTCGAAGCCGGAGAGGATCACGGCCTCGGGCGTGTCGTCCACGATCAGGTCGACGCCGGTGGCGGTCTCCAGGGCGCGGATGTTGCGCCCTTCGCGGCCGATGATGCGCCCTTTCATCTCGTCGCTGGGGAGCACGACCACGGAGACGGTGGTCTCGGAGACGTAGTCGGAGGCGGCGCGCTGGACGGCCATGCCGATGATGCGCTGGGCCTGCTTGTTGGCCTGCTCGCGGGCTTCATCCTCGATGCGCTTGACGATGTGGGCGGCCTCGATCCGCGACTCGTCCTCCATCATCTTGACCAGCTCCTCGCGGGCCTGCTGGGCGGTGAGGCCGGCGATGTGCTCGAGCTTGGTGCGCTCCTCGGCAACCATGCGGTCGAGCTCCTCTTCCTTCTTTTCGAGGGATTTCTCGCGGCCGGCCAGGTTGCGGTCGAGCTGGCTGAGCTCCTTGTCGCGCTTGGCGATCTCGTCGGTGCGCTTGTCGAGGGTGTCTTCCTTCTGGGTGAGGCGGCGCTCCAGGGCCTCGAGCTCGTCGCGGCGCTTGCGCGACGCGGATTCGAACTCGGTGCGGGCCTGGAGGAGCTTCTCCTTGGCGGCGATCTCGGCCTCGCGCATGCGGGTCTCGCCCTGGCGCGTGGCCTCCTCTTTCATCTTTTCGGCCTGGCTGCGGGCCTCGTCGAGGCTCCGCTGGGCGGATTTCTTGCCGCCTCGCGCCAGGAGCACAAAGGTCACGATTGCCGCGATGAGGATCACC
>DASUNJ010000604.1:0-2409 GCA_036277235.1 Thermoanaerobaculia bacterium
GGCCGAACAGCTCGGACTCGATCAGGGTCGGCGACAGCGCCGACAGGTTCAGCGGGAAGAAGGACTCCGCCCAGCTCTCGCGGAACGTCCCCGCGTCCGCATCGAACGGGATGTAGCGCGACCAGGCGATCGAGCGGGCCACCAGCTCCTTGCCCGTGCCCGACGGGCCGGTGACCAGGGTGGTCACATCCCCCAGGGTGCGGTAGAGGGAGCGCTGGTAGCGCCGCAGATCGTGCGTGAAGATCGACTGCCAGACCTGCGCCCGCAGCCGCGCCGCCGGCAGCGAGCCGCCCACGATCGAGCGGAAGGTGAAGTGAAACGCCCGCCGGATCTGGAAGAAGCAGGCGAAGAGGTGCGCCGCATCGAGCGGCTCGTCCGTGAACCAGGCGAGGTCCTCGGCGAAGTCCCGGTAGAAGCTGAACGCCGCGCGCCGCTCCCCCGCCTTGGGGTCCACGCGCTGGTTCCCGATAACGGAGAAAAAGCGCTCCTGGTAGCGGCCGTAGAGCACGTAGGAGACCAGGTCGCGGTAGAGCCCGAGCTCCTCCCGCCCGGCGCGCTTTCCGGCCAGCCGCTCCTTCAGCGAAATGGCCAGCTCCTCGGCCTTGGGCGCGATCCGCAGCAGGTTCGGGTTGACCGCGTCCCCCCGGGCGTGCCAGACCACGTCGAACGGGGTGAACTCGTCGCCGAGCGCCTGGCGCTCCCAGGTCAGGCGTTCCGTGCCAAAGGGATTGCCGTAGGCCAGCCGGGAGATCGCCTCGAGCAGGGTTCTTTCGCGGTCGGAGAGCTTGATCGCGTGCATGGGATGCACGGGTACTCTACACCAGGTGTCGGGTGAAGGGGAAAGGACCAAAGGGACTCAAAGGACATAAAGGACGGAAAGGACTAGGTTTGCGGCCTTTGCAGCGGGTGGGCACGGGGCTGGCTCTATAGAGCTGCCGAAAGGGGACCGCAAATGAGGAGACTGGTCTTCATCTTGATGACGCTGTGCGCTCCGGCGGCTCACGCGGCGGGTCTGCTGATCGCCGACGGCGGGTTCGGCGGCGTGCTGGAGATCCGCGAACAGGACGTGCGGGTCACGATCAACAACGGCGTGGCCGTGACGATGGTCGAGCAGGTCTTCCGCAACACGGAGGACCGGACGCTGGAGGCGCTCTACACCTTTCCGGTGCCGAAAGGGGCCTCGGTGGCCAACTTCAGCATGTGGATCAACGGCCGCGAGATGGTGGGCGAGGTCGTCGAGAAGGAGCGCGCCCGCCAGATCTACGAGAGCTACAAGCAGCCGCAGAACCGCAAGGACCCCGGCCTGCTCGAGCAGGTCGACTTCAAGACGTTCGAGATGCGTATCTTCCCCATCGCGGCCCGCGCCGAGCAGCGCGTGCGGATCACCTACTACCAGGAGCTCGACTTCGACCACGACTGGGCCACGTACGTCTATCCCCTGGCGACCGACAGCCGCCCGGACGTCGACTCCCGCACGCGCGGCCGGTTCGCGCTCACCCTGGACGTGAAGTCCGAGGTGCCCATCGCCGCGATGGAAAGCCCCAGCCACGAGGACGGCTTCGTGATGGTCCACCACGACGACAACCACGCCCAGGCGAGCCTGGAGACCGCGCAGGGAGACCTGAACCGCGACGTGGTGCTCGCCTTCCATCTGCAGCGTCCGCGCACCGGCTTCGACCTGATCGCCTCGCGGGAGGACGGCGAGGACGGCTTCTTCCTTCTCACCCTCACCGCGGGCGAGGAGCTGGCGGAGGCCGACCAGGGCATGGACTACGTCTTCCTCCTCGACGTCTCCGGGAGCATGGACGAGGACGGCAAGCTCGATCTCTCCCGCGGCTCGCTGGGCGCGTTCATCCGCGCCCTCGGTCCGCGCGACCGCTTCGAGGTGCTGACCTTCAACGTGTCCGCGCAGGAGCTGTTCCGCAAGCTGGAAGCCGCTGACGACCCGGGCAAGGCCACGGCGGTCGAGTTCCTGAACGATCAGCGCGCCCGCGGCGGCACGGTCCTGGAGCCGGCCCTGCGCGCCGCCTACCGCTACAAGGACGCGGCCCGGCCGTTGAACGTCGTCCTCCTTTCGGACGGCATGACCGACCAGGGGGAGCGCTCGACGCTGCTCCGCCTGATCGGCGAGCGGCCGGAGGGCACGCGGGTCTTCTGCATCGGCGTGGGCAACGAGGTGAACCGGTCGCTCCTGGAGCAGCTCGCCGAGGACGCGGGCGGCCTCGCGGCCTTCGTGTCGCGCGGCGACAGCTTCGAGCGCCAGGCTCAGGCCTTCCGCCGCAAGCTCGTGCGCCCCGCGGCTACCGGCCTGGAGATCCGGATGGAGGGCGCGGACGCCTACGACCTGGAGCCGCAGCGGCTCCCGAACCTCTACCACGGCATGCCGGTGCGGCTCTACGGCCGCTACCG
>DASUNJ010000605.1:0-2453 GCA_036277235.1 Thermoanaerobaculia bacterium
GCCTCCTCCGGCGCTTCCGGAGACCACCCGGAGCGGACGGTGAAGCTGTCCTCGCGTTGCGGGTAGAAAGAGTGGACCCGGCCGTCGGAGAAGTCGCGCATCCTCCAGATGCCGTCCTCGCCGGTCGGGCTGAGGGCGACGATTCGGCCGTCGGGGAAGCGCCAGGCGCCCGAGAATCGGGTGTCCACCTCTTTCGGGCGGAAGACGAAGTACAGGATGGCCCCGATCACCAGGGCCAGGACGGCCAGTTTCTTGATCATGATCCGACTTACGGACGGGGGTGGAGATGAGTTTCGGATGCTAAGCTCCCCGGCGCTTTGAGACGCCCTGTCCTCCTCCTTACAGTTTTCGCTCTCGCGCTCCTGCCGTCGGGGTGCGCCTCCAGCCGGCCTGAAGCCATCCTCGCACAGACCTCCGGCCGCCTCGCCGTCGCCGGGCTGAGCCGGCCGGTCACGGTGCTGCGCGACCCGTGGGGCATCCCGCACATCTATGCCGAGACCCAGGACGATCTCTTCTTCGCGCAGGGTTTCGTGGCCGCTCAGGACCGCCTCTTCCAGATGGAAATCTGGCGCCGCACGGCCGAGGGCCGGCTTGCCGAGATCCTCGGACCGGCGGCGGTCGAGCGCGACCGCGTGGCGCGCCTCCTCCGCTACCGGGGAGACATGGACGCCGAGTACGCGAGCTACGCTCCCGACGCCAAGCAGATCCTGGAGGCGTTCGTTCGCGGGGTGAACGCCTACATTGAATCGGTGAGCGACCGCCTCCCCGTCGAGTTCGAGCTGGCGGGCTTCCGGCCCGAGCCCTGGACGCCCGAGGTCTGCCTGAGCCGCGTCTCGGCCTTGGGAGTAACAGGCTACGCCCCGTTGGAGGTGTTCCGGGGCATCCTGATCCGCGAGCTGGGAGCGGAGGCCGCGGCGGATCTGGTCCCCCCCGACCCGGTGGTGCCTATGGAGGTTCCGCCTGGGATCGACCTGAAGGAGCTCGATCCGAAGATCCTGGCCGGCTTCCGGGCCGCCGGAGAGCGGGTGAGCTTCGCGGCCCAGTCCGCGGCCCGGAATGGCAGCAACAACTGGGTGGTGGACGGCACGCTCTCGGCCACGGGCCGGCCGCTGCTCGCGAACGATCCGCACCGCGCGCTCGCCGTGCCCAGCCTGCGCTGGATGGTCCACCTCGTGGGGCCGGGCTGGAACGTGATCGGCGCCGGCGAGCCCGCCCTGCCCGGCGTGGCCGCGGGGCACAACGACCGCGTTGCGTTCGGGTTCACCATCGTCGGGATCGACCAGCAGGACCTCTACGCCGAGGAAACTCATCCCGAGGACCCGAACCGCGTGCGTTTCCGAGATGGCTGGGTGCCCATGCGGATCGAGCGCGAGACCATCCGCGTCAAGGGGGCCGAGCCTGTCCAGGTGGATCTGAAGTTCACGGAGCACGGGCCGGTGATGTACGAGGATCCGGCGCGGCATCGCGCCTGGGCGCTGCGCTGGGTAGGCACGGAACCCGGCACGGCTGGTTACCTCGCGTCGCTCTCCCTGAACCGGGCGCGGAGCTGGCCCGAGTTTCTGAAAGCACTGGAGCGTTGGAAGGTCCCCTCCGAGAACCTGGTCTACGCGGACGTGGAGGGCAACATCGGCTGGAAGGTGGCCGGGTTGACCCCGGTGCGCCAGGGTTGGAACGGGCTGCTCCCGGTGCCGGGCGACGGGCGTTTCGAGTGGCAAGGGTTTCTGCCCGCCGCGGAGCTGCCAGGGGAATTCAATCCGGAGCGGCACTTTCTGGCCACGGCGAACCACAACATTCTGCCGCCCGGGTACACCAAGGTGCTCGGTTTCGACTGGGGGGCCCCGGAGCGCTTCCAGCGTCTCGTGGAGGTGCTCTCCCAGCCGGGACGGCGCTTCACGGTCGCGGATTTCGAACGGTTGCAGCACGATGAGGTCTCCCTGCCCGCGCGGGAGATCGTAGGCCTCCTGTCCGCTGCTCGTGTAGATGAGGAGCTGCGTCCCTGGGTCGAGCGGCTCGCGAAATGGGACAAGGTGGTGTCCAAGGATTCTACCGAAGCGGCGCTCTACCAGGTCTGGCTGAGCCGCATCCCGGCCGTCTTCGTGGCGCGCCAGCCCGAGAAGATCCGGCCGCTGCTGGAAAGTGTCTTCGAGAGGGAGAGCCCTCTATCGCTCCTCAGGAACCCGACCCCGCGCTGGTTCGGGGAGGACCCCCGCGCCGGCCGGGACGCCGTGCTGGAGGCGAGCCTCCGGGAAGCCGTGGCCGAGACCCGCAAGCTCCTCGGGGACGATCCCGCGAAGTGGCGGTGGGGATCGCTGCACCGCACCGGCTTCCGGCATCCGCTGGCCGCCATGGACGACAAGCTGTTCGGGCTGCCGGTGTTCGAGATGGGCGGGGACGGCTATACGGTCCATGTCACGACCGGCAACGGCTTCGACGTATCCCACGGCGCCTCGTTC
>DASUNJ010000606.1:0-9186 GCA_036277235.1 Thermoanaerobaculia bacterium
CGCCGACAGGAACCGCCTGAGGCCGAGCCGCTCCAGCAGGGTTTCGCGGTAATCGGTCGGCGCCTCGGGGCGCATGGCCTCGGCCGGGGGCAGGGCCGCGACCCGCCGCACCGCCCCGAGCACCCCGGCGAGGGCCGCGGCCAGGGCCACGATCACGGCCTGGATGACGCGCGACGGGGCGAGCTCATAGCGGAGCAGTGGGAACTGGAACATTTCCGCGTAGATCTTCGTGACCTCCACGGCCAGCCACGCTCCGGACACGGTGCCGATCACGCTACCCACGGCGGCGATGATCAGGCCGAGCTTCGCGTAGTGGAGCCCGAGCGTGCGGTTGGAGTAGCCGTTCGCCTTGAGCGCGGCGATCTGCTCCCTCTGCACGGCCACGATCCGGGCCATGACCACGTTCAGGAGGAAGGCCGCGATCAGCAGGAAGAGCAGCGGCAGGGTATTGCCCATGTTGCGGAGCTGCTCCATCTCGTTGGAGAGGAACCAGTGGGAGATCTGCAGGGAGCGCGGCAGCGCGCCCAGGCCGCCGTAGGGCTCCAGCAGATGGTCGAGCCGGGCGATGACGTCCTTCTCCGAGGCGCCGGGCACGAGCGTCAGGGCGACGTCGTTGAAGCTCCCCTCGAGGTCGAAGGCGGCGGCGAGCGCCTTGCGCTCCATCCAGAGGATGCCGAAGCGCTTCGGGTCCGGCATCAGGTCGCCGGGCCGGATGGCGTAGATGTACTCGGGCGTCAGGCCGACGCCCACGACCCGGAGCCTGCGCCGGGTGCCGTTGAGCACCGCGGTCAGGCTCTCCCCCGGTTCCAGCCCGTGGGCCAGGGCGAACGATTCGCTGGCGACGACCTCGTCGGGACGGCCCGGGGCGATCCACCGGCCGCGGCGGAGGAAGACGTCGTTGAGCCGCGGCCTCTCCGAGGCGGGCACCGAGATCAGCCGGCCCATGGCGGGCTCGTCCATCCCCGGCATGTCGAGCGTGACGCCCGCCACCACCCGGGTTTCAGCCATGGCCACGCCCGGGATGCCGGCGATGCGCGGGGCCAGGCTCAGGGGCACCCGCTTGGCCGAGGCGAAGACCTCGGCGAAGCGCTGCTCGCCGTAGTAGGTGCTCAGGGTGATGCCCAGGGAGTCGAACGTGCTCCGGTACATGACGAACATGCTGATGCCCGAGCCGATCACGCAGGCGATCGCCAGGGCCTGGCCCTTGATCCGCCAGAGGTCGCGGAGCAGCTTGCGGTCCAGGGAGGAGATCAATTGTTGCCCTTTACCAGCAACTACCAGCTCAGCTCGTTGGGGCGGACCCGTGTCGTGTTGCGGCGCTCGTCGGCGATGCGGCCGTCGGCCATGGACACCACCCGGTCGGCCATGCCGGCGATGGCGGCGTTGTGGGTGATCACGACGACCGAGGTGCCCAGCTCGCGGCCCACGGCCTCGATCGCCTCCAGCACCACGATACCGGTGGAAATATCGAGGGCGCCCGTGGGCTCGTCGCAGAGCAGCACGTCCGGCCGCTTGGCGATGGCGCGGGCGATGGCCACGCGCTGCTGCTCTCCGCCGGAGAGCTGGGCCGGGAAGTGGTCCATGCGGCCCCCGAGGCCCACCATCGCGAGCGCCTCCTCGGGCGTCATGGGGTCGCCGGTGATCTCGGTGACCAGGGCGACGTTCTCCCGCGCGGTGAGGCTGGGGATCAGGTTGTAGAACTGGAAGACGAAGCCCACGTGGTGCCGGCGGTAGAGCGTGAGATGGCTCTCGTCGGCGGCGGTCAGGTCCTCGCCGCGGTAGCGCACGCGCCCGGCGGTCGGCACGTCCAGGCCGCCGAGGATGTTGAGCAGCGTGGACTTGCCGCTGCCCGACGGCCCCAGCAGGACGAGCAGCTCCCCTTCCTGAAGAGCGAGGTCGATGCCGCGCAGCGCATGGACCTCGACCTCGCCCATGCGGTAGACCTTGGTAATCCCCTCGGCCTCGAAGACGGGTGTTCCGTTCGTCGGATTCAAGGCGAGGATCATATCGCGAGTTGCATTGCCTCATGACAATTGATCAATTTTATTTCCTCCCTGAGGGGATTGCGCGCCGCCGGGCGTTCCCCTTGATGACCACAGGTTAGCTTGGAAGTTTTCAGAAAACGGCCGGCGGTTGATGAAACGTTTTCGCGATCTCGCCGCCAAGAAAGAAAAAGGAGATGAGAGTCATGTCTACCCCGACGACGGTCAAGTTCCAGATCGCGGTGTCTTCGAAGGACGGGAACGGACAGGCCACCGAGAAGCTTTTTCTCGTGGACATGACCGTCGCGTCCGAAAGCGGCGAGGTGATCGGGATCGAGCTGCTCCCGACCCCCGGCACGGTCAGCAACGACAACGAGAGTCTGGAGGGAACGATGGTCACATCCAAGAGCGAGGTCCTGCTGCCCCAGGATCCGCCGAGAGCTCAGGTCGCGATTTCGATTGCCGCTTGAGCCGGCTGGACGGGCGGGACTGCGGTCCCGCCCGCGTTGGTTTATGATGTATTCATCCTTTGATGATCAGGCCGCGCGCAACCTTCATCTCGATAGCCGCGACGATCCTCGCGATCCCCGCGATGGCAGGAGCCTCTCCGCAGGATCTCGAAGTCTGCGAACAGCACCTGGAGCGGTCTTCCGGCGGCGAAGCGCCTGCTCTGTGCCTGTATGAAGTGGCTACTGGCAACGGCCCGTGGCGGACGGCCGCCTCCCGGCGCCTTGAGGAACTGGTGGCGAAGTACCCCGAGGACCCCTGGCTCCTGCTCTACCTCGGCAAGCTCAAACGGCAGACCCACAAACCCGACGAGGTACAGGAAGCAGCCGAGCTGTACCTCCTGGCTGCCGGTCTCGCCGGCCGGCGAGGCATGGCTGCCGCGGAATACGAAGCGCGCTCGGGCCTCTGCCGCATCTTGAGGGATGCGGGCCGCTTGGACGAAGCTGAGGCCGAGGTCGAGAGGGCGGTCCGGGTCGCGGAGTTCTCCGGGTCGCCGCTCCTGGGTCTGCGCGCCAACATCCTTCGCGCGTTGCACTTGTACGCCCGGGGAGAGTTCGAGCAGGCATTCCAAACTTTGCGCCGCATCCAGGACGCCGTGGAAGCGGAGAGCCCCTACCCCGTCCTGCGGGAGCACCTTTTCATCCTGGCAAAGGCCGCTCAGCAGACCGGCCGCTTCCACGAGACACGTCAAGCCTATCGGCTTGCGGCCGAGAGGGCCACCGCCGCCGGCGATCTGGACTGGCTCGCTCAGGCACTCTATGGAATCGCTGCTCTGAGCCGGGATGAGCTTACCGAGGTGCCAAGCGCCCGCGGGCGCCAGCAGGTATTGGAGCTTGCACGGCATGCGCTGGACGCGGCCCACGCCGCCGGCAGAACCTCCCTGGAAACACAATCCCTCTGGATGCTCGGCGCTCTGGGAGACATCGGCGAGGCAGAGAGCCATCTGGAAAGGTGTTATCAGGTTGCCGCCACTCCTGGAGAGCGGAGCTTCTGCCGCGGCACGCTGGCGAAGCGCCTGGCGGGCACCGACCCTGAGAGAGCGAAGGATGCCCTCCACGAAGCTCTGACGCTGGCGGAAGAGTCCGGCGCGGCGCCAACGCAGGTGGCGTTCTGGATGAGCCGCATGCGGGTGAGCTGGACTCTGAACCCCACGGGGATCGCGTTGACGGATGCCCTGGCCGCACTCAACGAGATCGAGACGCTCCGCGACCAGCAGAAGGGAGGGTCCGGTCAGCCCGGCCTGTTCTCGACCTGGGCCGAGCACTATTACTGGCTTTCGGGCCAGCTCCTCGAAGCCGACCAGCCGGAGCGCGCCTTCGGAGTCATCGAGCGGATGCGCTCCCGGACGCTGATCGATGCGCTCGGCCTCTCCCTCTCGGGCTCGCGCGCCTCGCCCGCCCTGCATGCCCGTCGCGAGGACGTCCTGCTCGACATCGCCCGCGTTCAACGCCTTCTGCTGGATGCGCGCCTGGGGAAGAAGGAGCGCGCACGCGCCAGAGCCGAGCTCGACCGGCTGGAGCTCGAAGCGTCCGCCCTTCAATCCCAGATCGCCAAAGCGGAACCCGCCGCGACCCGCCAACCCGGCTTCGCCTCGCTGGAGCAGGTGCGCAAGGCCCTGGCCCCCGACGAGGCCCTCCTGTCCTTCCAGATCGCCCCCTGGCGAGACCTCGCCGGCGACTTCGGCGGCGGCTCCTGGCTCCTGGTCTCCACCCGCGACACCACCCGGGTCTATCGCCTCGCAGGCCGGACCGAGCTGCGTCCGGACGTGACCATCTTCATCGGCATGTTCGAAGCCCGGAACGGCTCGGAAGCCCGGAGTGCCTCCGCCCTCTACAAGGAGCTCCTGGCTCCCGCGCTCGCGAAGCTGCCTCCCGGCGTCCGGCGCCTGGCGATCGTGCCGGACGACTACCTGCATCGCCTCCCCTTCGCCGCCTTGCGTCCGGAGCCGGACGGGGATCCCCTGGCTGTGCGTTACGAGATCACTCTCGCCCCATCCGCGACCCTGTGGCTGCGCTGGCGCAAGGCTCGGCCGGCGCCAACCGCCACGCCGCCTCTGGTGCTGGCCGACCCGGTCACGCTCGCGACCCTGGACGACGCCGGCGAACCCTCCAATCCCTCTGATACCGCGGACGAGCGGTCGGACAAGCTCAAGCCGCTCCGCTACGCGCGCACCGAGGGGGAGTCGGTGATGAGGCACCTCCCCGGAGGCAAGCTCCTCATGGGAGAGGGCGCCACGGAGACCTACATCAAGGAGACCTACATCAAGGAGACCTACATCAAGAAGAACGCGGCCGGCCGCCCTTTCGGCCTCGTCCACTTCGCGGCGCACGCCGTCACGGACGAAGTCAACCCGGACCGGTCGAGAATCTATCTGAGCCCCGGCAACGACAAAGAGGACGGCGTGCTCCAGGTCCGCGAGATCGTGGAGCTGCGCCTCGGCGGCCGCATCGTGGTCCTCTCCACCTGCGAGAGCGCCTCGGGTGGAATCCTGCGCGGCGAGGGGGTGATGGGGCTCGCCCGGGCCTTCTTCCAGGCCGGAGCCCATACGGTCGTCGCAAGCCTCTGGCCACTCCGGGACGACGACGGCGCCGCCCTCTTCGACCGCTTCTACCGCCATCTCAGCCGGGGAAAGAGCGTGGCCGCCGCCCTCCAGGCCGCCCAGCGCGACCGCAGGGACGAAGGCGCCCCGGCGGAGGCCTGGGCCGGAGTGGTCGTTCTGGGCGACGGCGATCGGGTACCGGTGCCGGGCGGGAGGCGGCCGAGCCTGGTCCCGTGGGCCTTGCTCCTCGGGCTCCTCGCCGCTGCGCTGCTGGTCCGCCGCTACCGGAAGGCGTAAACTATACGCGATGGGCGACTACGGCATTCCCTACCCTCCGGAGATCCTTTGGGCCTTGCAGCAGGAGCCCGAGGAGTTCGAGAACGACGCTCGGTTGCTCCTGGCAGTCAAAATGTACGAAACCGGGAGGCTGAGCAGCGGTCTGGCCGCCAGGCTCGCGGGTGTGCCACGCACCACCTTCCTCTTCCTGTTGGGACGGCATGGCCTCTCGCCGTTTGGCGTAGCTCCGGAAGAGCTGGAACAGGATCTGGAGAATGCCCGACGGGCCAGTCATCCTGAATAACACTCCTCTCGTCGCCCTGTCGGTCCTGGGCAGGCTCGACCTGCTGCGGGAGGTCGATTCGCAGCATCCTCAGGTGGCGCGCCGAGCCCGCCAGCGGCGCAGGACGATCGCGTAGATGAGCACGTTCAGCCCGATCACAATGCCGCCCAGGATGTACTGGACGTCCCGCGTGAGGGCCTCGGGGTAGAGGACGGGGAGGACGTAGTGCTCCACGAAGCCGCCGGTGTAGCCCGCTTCCCCACCCAGGCGGCGCAGGCGGATCTCCAGCGGGGTCAGGGGGCAGATGCCGCCCACGAATTCGATGCCGGCTCCCCAGACGGCCGCCGGCAGGTGGTACCAGGCCGCCCGCGGCCAGCGCAGGGCGAAGAGACCGCCCAGCACCACGAAGAGGACGAAGCCGAAGTGGAGGACGACGACGGCGTCGGCGAGGATGCGGTAGAGCATGGTGTTTTGAAGAACCCCCTCCCCAGCCCTCCCCCGCTTCGCGGGAGAGGGGGCCGCCCGCCCACCCGCGATCCACCCTGTTCCTGGTGTCCTTGGTGTCCTTTACGTCCTTTGGGTCCTTTTCGTCCTTCAGGCCCCTTTCAGCGCGGTCCCAGTTCCTCCCGGCGGAGGGTCAGGTCGTCCACCCGGTTGAGGTCCACCTCGACCCCGATGCCGGGCTTGTCGACCGGGACGTTCATCCAGCCCTCGCGGTCCATGGTCCACTCGGGGATGACGACGTCCTTCTCCCAATAGCGCTCACTGGGAGAGAGATCTCCGGGGAGGGTGAAGTTCGGCAGCGAGGCGAGGGCCACGTTGTGCGCCCTGCCCACCCCGCTCTCCAGCATGCCGCCGCACCAGACCGGAATGCCGTGCGCGGCGCAGAGGTCGTGGATCGCCTTCGAGGCGCGGAAGCCTCCCACCCGGCCGGGCTTGATGTTGACGATCCGGCCGCTCCCCAGGTCGATCATGTCCTGCGCGCGGTCGACGCTGGTGATCGACTCGTCCAGGCAGATCGGGGTCTTCAGCCGCCGCTGCAGGTCGGCGTGGCGCAGGATGTCGTCCCAGGCCAGCGGCTGCTCGATCATCATGAGGCCGAGGGCGTCGAGCTCCATCAGGCTGGGCACGTCGTCCAGGGTGTAGGCGTTGTTGGCGTCGGCCATGAGCGGCGCGTCGGGGCCGAGGGCCTCGCGCACGGCGCGGACGTACTCCACGTCCTGCCCGGGCTTGATCTTGATCTTGACCTTCTTGTAACCGCGCTCCAGAGCCGCGCGGGCCTTCTCCACCAGCGCCTCGGGGCTCTTCTGGATGCCCAGGGAGATCCCGACCTGGATGCGGTCGCGCGTGCCGCCCAGCTTGCGGGCGAGGGAGACCTTCTCGGCGCGGGCCGCCAGATCCCAGGCCGCCATCTCGATCGCCGCCTTGGCCATGTTGCTGCCGCGGAAGTTCTCGTCCAGGGCGGGCTGGATCTCCTCGGGGCCGGCGAAGTCGCGGCCGAGCACCCGGGGCGCCACGTACTCGCGGATCGCCACCCAGGCGAGGTCGATCGTCTCGGGCCCGTAGTTCGGCTGCTCGCCGGCCACGCACTCGCTCCAGGCTTCGAGGCCGTCGGCGGAGCGGACTTGAAGGAGGAAGATCCGGCGGTGGGTCACCGTGCCGGAGGAGATCTGGAACGGCTCCTTGAGCGCGAGCTCGATCTCGCGCAGGGTTATGCTCTCGATTCTCATCTATCTGGACACTCCGTAGTAGCACCGCTCGCCTTCGCGGTAGAAGTCCTCGATCCTCCAGCCGACGCCCAGGTAGTACTCGAAGGCCCGCCGGATCGAGGCGCGATAGGCAAGGGCGAGATCCAGATCGTCCGCCTTCAGAGCCTGGATGTTGGCAGGGATCTCGACGCCGACCCGAGGCGCGTCGGGCAGTGGCCCGTTCTCTCCTGGGCCCATTCCGGGGCCAATACGGGGCGCGTCCCGGAAGCGGCGGCGGACCTCCTCCGGGTCCGGCGGCCCCTCGGACAGGCGGCGCGCGACCCGGTCGCTCGCGATGTGCCAGGCCACGATGAAGCGGTCGGTCCCGATCCCCTTGGCAAGCTCGCTCCCGAACTCTCCCTCGTACATGTCGCGCACGTACTCGGCGGGCGCAGCTCCGAGATGGTTCAGGTTCAGGTGGGCGTTGCGCGCCTCCAGGGGATCGTAGGTCCACTCCACCCGCCGGACGCCGAGGGGGAGCAGCAGTTCCCGCTGGTAGAGCTTGAGGCGCGTGCCGAGGCCGAGGTCGCGCGCCTCGGGGTCCACCGCCAGCATGTGCGACCAGTGGAAGACCTGACCGTCGCGCACGCCGGTCAGCCCGTAGACGAAACCGAGGATGCGGCCGTCGGAAGCGAACGCCCCGGCCGCGATCCCGCCCGCCTTCTGGGTGATCTTGAGGATGCTCATGGGGACTGCGTCCGAGAAATCACGTCCCCAGGTCTTCCGCTGCAGCTCGATACAGGCGAGGTAGTCCTCCTCGGTGGAGAGAGGGCGGAAGGTGACCTGGTCGTGGCCGGGCATGGGTCCGGATCTTGTCATATGGTTGCCGCGGATGAAGCCCTCGCCCGCGCGCATCGACTTCCGGCGCTACCGCAAGGTGCGGAGGTTCGTGACCCGGACCTTCATCCACGTCCTGTGGTGGGACATGTTCCTGAACGTGCCGGGGTTGCGCCGGTTCCGCCCTCCCGCGGTGGGACGCTGGGCGCGCATCGCCCGCCGCTACCGCGTTCTCGCGGGCGAGATGGGCGGCGTGCTCATCAAGCTCGGCCAGTTCCTCTCCGTGCGCGTCGACCTGCTCCCCGCCGAGGTGACGCGGGAGCTCGCGGGCCTCCAGGACGAGGTCCCCCCGGAACGGTTCGAGGACATCGTCCGCCAGATCGAGGGCGACTTCGGGCGTCCGCTTTTGGAAGTCTTCTCCTGGGTCTCCCCCGAGCCCGTGGGCGCGGCCTCCCTCGCCCAGGTCCACCCCGCCCGCCTGCTCTCGGGCGAGCCCGTGGTGGTCAAGGCGCTGCGGCCGGGGATCGACGTCCTGGTCGAAACGGACCTCGCGGCGGCCGGGCTCGCGTTCCGGCTGCTCAAGGTGTCGCGCAAGCTGCGCCGCCGGGTGGACCTCGACCGCCTGGCCGGGGAGATCGCCGTCACGACCCGCCGCGAGCTCGACCTCGCCAACGAGGGGCGCAACGCCGAGCGCTTCGCCAAGGACTTCGCGGACGACCCGCGGGTGGAGATCCCGCGCGTGGTCTGGAGCGCGAGCGCCCGCCGCACGCTGACCCTGGAGAACGTCGGCTACCTGAAGATCGCCGACCTGTCGGCGATCGAGCGTGCCGGCATCTCCCGCCCCGAGGTGGCGAGGGTCCTTTATAGGATTTACATGCAGCAGATCTTCGTGCACCACTTCGTGCATGCCGATCCCCACCCTGGCAACCTGTTCGTCAAGCCGCTCCCCCTGCCCGGCGAGTCGCCCTTCGGGCCGGGCGACCCCGTGCCCGTCCCGCCGCCGGGGACCGTCCGCCCGTTCCAGATCGTGTTCGTGGACTTCGGGATGGTGGCGCCGATCCCCGAGCACTTGCA
>DASUNJ010000607.1:0-5634 GCA_036277235.1 Thermoanaerobaculia bacterium
CTGATCGCGAACGGCTCCGTCGAGAACCCGGCGCCCCGGACGCGGCTGGCGCTCACCCGCGACGGCGACCGCTTCACCGTCGACACCGGCGCCGCCGTCTTCCGCCTCGGCGCCAACCCCGGAGCGCTGTTCGACGAGGTCCTGCTCGACAACGGCACGCGCCTGATCGGCGGCAGCGACATGACGATCCGCTCCAGCGGCGGCTCGGCAGGCCACTCCACGAGGCGCAAGGTGCGCATCGAGCACTCCGGACCGCTCGCGGCCGTGGTCGTGGTGCACGGCGCCTACGACCTGGCGCCGGTGGGCAACGGGCAGATCGGCTCGATCCGCCGCTACGTGTTCACCGCCGGCTCCCCCACCGCCTTGGTCCGCCACGTGGCGCAGTGGGAGGGGAACCTCAACCCCGGCTGCAACGGCTGCACGAAGACGACGGCGGGCACTCCCAACGGCGTGCGCCTGGAGCAGATACGGAACACGCTCGCCGTCTCTCTCGGTGGGACGTCCGCCGCGGTCACCGCGGTCGGCGACTTCGATGCCGCGGCCGTGACCGGCAACGTCGGCGCCAGCCAGACGGCCGAGGTCCGCCAGCTCCTGCGGTCCAGCCGCACCGCGCCGCACGGCTTCCGCGTCGGCGTGGCCGCCGCGTCTTCCACCGGCAGCGAGGCCGACGGCGGCGTGCTCTCCGCGAGCGGCCCCTCCGGCGCCGTGGCGATCGGCCTCTCGCGCATGCACCGGTATGAGCCGCAGGCGCTTCGCCGCCTGTCAGACGGCAGCCTCGCCGTGGACATCGCGGACGGCAGCGTCTGGCTCGCCCATCACCAGGGGCTGTTCGCGGAGCTCGCGGTCTCGGCCCTGGCTCCCAACCCGACGCGCTCGCACCTCGACCGGCTGGTCTGGGCGCCGCTCAACCGTCCGCTGCGCGCCTGGCCTTCCGCGGCCTGGTTCGCGGCCTCGGACGCCGTGGACGAGGTCCCGGTCGGGCCCCTGCCGGCGGCGCTCGCGTCCTACGACACGGTGGTGCCTTCGGTCCTCGAGCGCACTCTGGTGCAGACCGACCTGCTGGGGCTCTCCGGCCTGACATCGTTCGGGCTCTTCCCCCGCTACTGGGGCCACGACCGCTCCCCCGGGGAGATCGACTGCGGCACCAGCAACGACCCGACTCCGGCGGAGGCCTGGGACAACAAGTTCTGGTGCGCGACCTGGACGGACTATCACAGCACGTCCTCGAGCGCGCCGATCTGGGCCATGCGTTCGGGCGAAGTCGAGTGGCTGGACGAGATCGCCGTGCCGGCCGCACTGCGCCAGCTCCACACCCAGATCATGCGCTGCAGCCCCAGTGAGAAGTGGTTCTACTGCGGCCAGGCGCCGGCCGGCTACGGCGGCTACCGGGCCGATTTCAACAGCTCCCACGCCTATTTCGAGAACCTGTATCTCTATTACTGGCTGAGCGGCGACTCAACCGTCGTCGAAACCCTGCGGCGCGGCGGCGAGAACATGCGGCGCATGCAGTGCGACACCCGCGGCCCCAAGCCGGTCGTCGAGCCCCTCACCGGTCCCGGCGGCCCGGCCTGCGATGCGGACCGCGTCTCCACGGTCTCCGGGTTCACCGGCCGGGTGCCCTCGCAATGGATCAACGCCTTCCGCTTCCTCGGCCTGGCGAGCGAGGACGGCAGCTTCCTCGAGGACTTCCGCTCCGGCCTCGCCAGGGCCGTGACCCAGCACTACACGGAGGCGCGCCGCGACGGCGTTCCCTACGGCTTCCTCGGCGACCGGTCGGTCACGGCCGGCACCTACATCGCCGGCCCGGTCTGGACAATGGGCTTCTACGACTCCAACAATCTCTTCCGCCTGCTGCGGGACTCGAACGACGCCCCGCTGGGCAACCCGGCCCTGGCGCCCAGCCGGGTTCTGACCGCCGTCGCCCGCACGCTGAAGGACATCGAGCCCAAGATCATAGGCGACGGCACCCTCTCCGGCGACTGGCCGAGGAACATCGAGTATTCCTACTCCGGGGCGCGGATCGGCGGCACCCTGGTCGGCGTGGCGCCGAACGACCGGACCCTCTACATGCCGGAGAAAGTGAACGTCATGGCTCTCCTCCTGCGCATGGGCGAGATGAGCGGCGACGCCACGCTGCGCGCCAAGGGCGAGGAGATGACGCTGATCGCCCTCAACGCTGCGGCCTCGGAAGGCGTGCCTCTCGGCAAGCTTCAGGGGCAGTACATGACGCGCCTGCACGCCGCCGTGGCCCGCATGACCAATCAGGGCGGCGCGGCGCCTCCGCCGCCCCCGCCCCCTCCAGGAACCGCCCCCGCCGCGCCGGGCAACCTCCAGGCCCAGGGGGTCTCACAGAGCGAGATCCGGCTCACCTGGAGCGACAACTCGGGCAACGAGGCTTCCTTCCGCGTCGAGCAGAACGTCAACGGCTCGTTCCGGGAGATCCAGGTCACGGCTGCCAATGCCACCACCGTCCAGGTCACCGGCCTCCAGGCCGGCACCGCCTACACCTTCCGCGTGCGGGCGGTGAACGCCTACGGCAACTCGGCGTACAGCAACGTGGCCGCCGCCACGACGCCTGCCGCCCCCTCCCCCGGTCTTTCGGCCCCCACCGAGCTGGTGGCCACGGCCGCTTCCAGCACCGAGATCCGGCTCACCTGGAAGGACAACTCGACTACCGAGGTGAATTTCCTGATCGAGAAGATCAGCGACGGGGTCTTCAAGCAGTTCAAGATGCTGGGCTCGAACATCACCTCGGCCAAGATCACCGGGCTGACGCCGGGCACCTCGTATACGTTCCGGGTCCGGGCCGCCTCCGGCAGCACCTACTCGGCTTACACCAACAACGCGGTGGCCATCACACCCAGGTGATCGCGAAGAGGGGCCGGCACCCGCCGGCCCCTTGCCCTCTCCCCGTTCGGCAACCATCTTGCAACTGGCTTCGCGAGGTTGAAGCGAGCCCGACTCTTCGTTCCTCTGTTGATCTCCCTGTCCTGCGGCCGGGCGGCGCCCACCTCCGTCGAGCCGGAGGACGCCTACCTCGCCTACCTCCGCCAGGCCCCCGAGCACCGCCGCGTCCGCCAGGATCCCGCCCTCACCCAGGGGCGTTGGGACACCTGGCTCTACATACCCTGGCGCTACCGCTGGCACATCGGGACCGGCCAGCGCGGCGGCGAATTCTGCCGGCAGCACGGCATCAACGGCGGCGTCATGGATCACGGCGCGGGCCCGCTCGACTGGCTGGAGCGCTGGGGACTGCGATTCTACAACGATCACACAGCGGGCAAGGGCGCGCTCTTCCTCATCCCTCAACAGCTTGGAAAAGACCTGCGCGACCCGCGGGCCGTCCGCCCCCGTCCCATCACTCCCGGGCTGGAGCGCGAGCTCGGCTCCACGATCGCGAGAAACCTCGCCCTGGTCCGGCGCAGCCCCCTGCGCGTGGCCTGGTCTCTGGACGACGAGATCTCCACCGGCTCGTTCGTGCGCCCGATCCCCTGGCGCCTCAACGAGGACGATGCGGCCTACGAGCGCTGGCTGCGGACCTATTACGGCGGCCGGCCTCCGGAAGCCAGGTACGTGGGACCGGACGAGGTGCGGGGGGAGCTGGACGGGCCGCTCGGCGAGATCGACCTCTCCCCGTTCCTCGACCGCATGACCTACAACGACTCGGTCTGGGCCGACTTCGTGGGCCGGCTCGTGGAGCGCTGCAACCGCGAGGACCCCTCGACGCCCTGCGGCTTCGTCGGCGGCCAGGCCCCCAACCTCTGGGGCGGCTACGACTGGGCCAAGCTCGCGAAGAAGGTCCAGTACGTGGAAGCCTACGATCTCGGCTCCGCACCCGAGATCGTGCGCTCCTTCAGCCCCGCGATCCCCCGCATCTCGACCCACTTCCACCACGACCAGAAGGGCGTCGGCCATGACGTCTGGATGGCCTGGCACCACTTCGCCCATGGCAACCGGGGCATGGTCGGCTGGGTGGAGGGCTGGTTCCTCCCCGACGGCACGCCACGGCCCTGGCTGGAGCGCTTCCGCCTCACCCTGCGCGAGCTGGGCGGCGTCCAGGGGAAGAAGCTGGTGGGCGCGCGCCGCCTCCAGGACGGGATCGCCATCTACTACTCCCATCCCAGCATCCAGGTCTCCTGGGTGCTGGACGCCGAGCCCCACGGCCGTTCGTGGCCGAACCGCAACGACGATCACCGGCTCGGCACCTCGCACAACGTCCGCCGCGCCTGGGAGGTGCTCCTCAACGACGCCGGCCTGGACTACGACTTCCTGGCCTATGACGAGGTGGCGCTCCACGGCGTGCCGGCGCGGTACAAGGTGCTGATCCTCCCGGCCGCCTACGCCCTGTCCGACGTCGAGGCCCGGCGCATCGCCGGCTTCGCCGCGTCGGGGGGAACCGTGATCGCCGATTTCGCCGCCGGTCTCTTCGACCAGCACGGCCGCGGACGTTCCCGCGGCGCGCTCGACGACCTCTTCGGCGTCCGCCACGACGGCACCGAGACCCGGAAGGACTTCTTCGGCGGCACGCTGTGGGTCGAGACCGACCAGGAGAAGGGCTACAAGCTCCAAACCCACCGGGAGCTGCTCGGCACGCTCAGCCCCAAACTGCACCAGGGATTCGCCGTCGCCGAGCGCAGGCTCCCGGCCGGGACCGTGCGCCGGGTGGGAAAGGGACGGGCCGTGTACCTGAACCTCTCGCCCCAGCGCTACCTGATGTACCGGCAGGAGGGGAACGACACGGACGAGCACCGCCGGACCTTCCTCCGCGAGGCGGGCATCGTCCCCTGGATCCGGGTCACGCCCCTCGCCACGAGCGGCCGGCTCCCGAAGCTCGAGGTCGTCTCCTGGTGCAAGGACGGGCGGACGTTGGTCCTGATCCTGCAAAACACTTCCGGCGAGCTGATCGAGGCCCGGATTCCGGTCCAGGTGCAGCTCGCCGCGCCGGTGACGGGGGTCGTGAACGAGCGCACGGGCCAGCCCCTGCCCGACGGCGACCGCTTCCGGATCGAGCTCGACACGGCCGAGGCCGCGTTTTTCAGCTTCCAGGGTGATCCTGGACACTGTGCTAACATGTGAGTCGCCTTGAGTCAGGACCCTCCGAGTACCCCGTTCCCTTCCATCGCCAGAGATGATCCGCGGCATGGGCCCCGGCTTGTGAGGGCGTGTCCGTGAGCCTCTTCCTCCTGGCCGCGGTGCCCGGCGCCCCTCCTCTCGTCAGCCCGGGCTGGGGCCTGTTCCTCGCCATCCTCCTGGTCTTCCTGAACGGCTTCTTCGTGGCGGCGGAGTTCGCACTGGTCAAGGTGCGGCCGACCCAGATCGAGCCCTACGTGGCTGCAGGCAACCGCCGGGCGGAGGTGGCGAAGCACATGGTTCGCCACCTGGACGCCTACCTCTCGGCCACCCAGCTCGGGATCACGCTCGCGAGCCTCGCCCTGGGCTGGATCGGCGAGCCCGCCTTCGCCTGGATCATCGAACCGGTCGTCCGGCGCTTCGCCGGCGACAACCCCGCTCTCCTCCACTCGATAGCCGGGACGATCGCGTTCCTGGTCATCATGGCCCTGCACATCGTGCTGGGCGAGCTGGCCCCGAAGTCGATCGCGATCCGCAAGGCCGAGCGCACCACGCTGATGGTGG